>NZ_JBHWIR010000060.1:4477-36488 GCF_042731835.1 Kitasatospora sp. NPDC059817
GCCGCCGGCGCGGCCCGCCCGCGGCGGCCCCCCCCGCGGCGGCCGGGCCGCCCCCGCCGCCCCCCCCCCCCCCCGGCGTGCGGGTCGTCGTGCGGGTCGCTGTACAGACGGCCGTACGGGTCGTCGCGCCGCTGGGATCAGTCGGCCTCCGGGCCCGCCAGGTTCTTGGTGAGCCACTGCAGCGTGTCCGGGATCATCTTCTTGAAGTCCGAGGTCAGGTGCTTGCCGCCGGGCTGCTCGTAGTACTCCAGCGACACCGGCGGGGCGGCCTTGGCGACCCAGCCCTTGACCAGCTTGGTCTCGTACGGGTTGGCGCCGCCCGCGGTGACCAGCATCTTCACGTCGGCCTTGCCCTGGGCGACCAGCACGTCGGGGTTGTTGGCCTGCCGCTCGGCGTCGTGGCCCTTCCACAGCCCCGAGTCGGGAACGTAGTAGCCGTCGATCGGGACGGCGGCCTTGTAGACGTCCGGGTGCTGGAGGGCGAGCTTGGCGCTGCAGAAGCCGCCGGTGGAGGCGCCCATCACGCCCCAGCCGTCGCGGCCCTTCACGGTGCGGAAGTTGGCGCGGACGAAGTCCGGGAGGTCCTGGGACATCCAGGTGCCCATCTTGGGCTGGCCCGGGATGTCGGAGCAGTCCAGCGCGTTGTGCTCGTCGCTGTTGAAGTTCTGCACCGGCATGATCATGATGAACGGGTGGGACTTGCCCGCCTTGACCAGCTGCTCGTTCTCCTCCTGGATCGGCAGCTGGTTGTCGGTCCAGGTGTTGTAGCCGTTGCTCTGGCCGCCCGCGAAGAGGGTGAGCACCGGGAAGCCGGTCTTGGCGAACTTGGGGTCGTTGTACTCGGGCGGCAGCCAGACCCAGACCTTGCCGGAGACGCCGGACTTCGCGCCGGTCACCGTGGTCATCATGATCGGACCGGCGGACGTGTCCCGAGCCTTGCTCAGGTTTGCGGCCGGACCGGTGGGCATCAGCACCTTCCCGGTGGCGGCCGCGGGCTCCGCGGTGGTGGGCGCGGGCGTACCGCCGCCACCCGCGCTGGGCGAGCCGCCCGTGGCAGCGGTACCGGTCGCACCCGGGGTGCCGGCCGCCTTGCCGCCGTCCCCCTTCCCGCCGCCGGAACTCCCGCAGGCCGCGAGCGAGGCGGCCAGGGCGAGCACGGCGGCGCCGGTCAGGACGGCGCGGGAACGGGACGACTGCCTAAGCACGGTGAGGACTCTCCGACCGATGACACGCCCGGTCCGTCTGACCGGGCTGTGGCCCCCCGGTGGGGCCGGACAGACCGGGGGCGCGGCGCTGGTGCGGTCCCCGGGGTGGCGGCGCGTCCCCCCTCGCGGTGGCGCGCCTTCCTGCGATCTTATGACGTGGACCGGGGTGGCCCGGTTGCGCGGTGGCCACCGGAAATCCAATGTTTGTTCGCGATCAGGTAAAGGCCTTCACCACTCCCCCCGAACGACGGGGGCCGGACGGCGGGGAGCACGGTCCGCGGCCTGTCCGGGGGTGCGAATTTTGGGGCCTTCGACCAGTGACGGCGGCCCCCGTATCCGCAACGATCGGCTCACGCCCGGAGCGAGCGAACCCCACCCCGGGGAACCCGAGCCCAGCCGAAACCGAGCAGACCCAGGAGAACGCCATGCCCCAGCAGATCGCCGTCGTCACCGGAGCCGGGAGCGGAGTGGGCCGGGCCGTGGCGGTCGAACTGGCCGCGGCCGGCTGGCGGCTGGTGCTGGCCGGCCGGCGGGCCGAGCTGCTGCGGGAGACCGCCCGCCTGAGCGGCACGCCGACCGCGGTGGTGCCGACCGACGTCACCGACCCGGCGGCGGTGGACGCGCTGTTCGCCGCAGCCGTCGAGCGCTTCGGCCGGGTGGACCTGCTGTTCAACAACGCCGGCACCTTCGGCGCGGCCGTGCCGGTGGAGGATCTGGAGGTCGAGGCCTGGCGGGCGGTGGTCGACCTCAACCTGACCGGGGCGTTCCTCTGCGCCCGGGCCGCGTTCCGGCAGATGAAGGCGCAGGACCCGCAGGGCGGCCGGATCGTCAACAACGGCTCGATCTCGGCGCACGTCCCGCGCCCGCACTCGATCGCCTACACCGCGACCAAGCACGCGGTCACCGGGCTGACCAAGTCGCTGTCGCTGGACGGCCGCCCGTACCGGATCGCCTGCGGGCAGATCGACATCGGCAACGCGGCGACCGACATGACCGCCGCGATGAGCACCGGGGTGCGACAGGCGGACGGGCGGCTCGCGGTCGAGCCGACCATGGACGTGGCCGACGTGGCCCGCACCGTCCGGCACATGGCCGAACTGCCGCTGGAGGCCAACGTGCAGTTCGCCACCGTGATGGCGACCGCCATGCCGTACGTCGGACGAGGTTAGAGCCTGCCGTCGGCCTCCCGCCGTCAGCCCGCCACGGCCTCGCGCAGCCGCTTCTTGTCCGGCTTGCCCACCGACGTCAGCGGGATCTCGTCCACGACGTGCAGGGCCTCCGGCGCGTAGATCCGCCCCTTGTGGGCCGTGACGAACGCGCGGACCTCCTCCAGGTCCGGCCGCTGCCCCGACGCGGCGACGACGGCGACGTGGACGTGCTCCGCCTCCTGCGCGTCGCGCACCCCGAAGACCGCGCACTGCGCGATCGCCGGGTGGGTGAGCAGCAGGTCCTCGACCTCGGACGGGTAGACGTGCCCGCCGACCACGATGATCTTGTCCTTGAGCCGGTCGGCCAGGTAGAGGTAGCCGTCCGCGTCGAAGTAGCCGATGTCGCCGGTGTTCAGCCAGCCGTCGCGCAGCACCTCGGCGGTCAGGTCGGGCCGCTTCCAGTACCCGGCCATGACGGTGTCCGAGCGGACGTGGATCTCGCCCTGCTCCCCCGTCAGCAGCTCGGTGCCGTCGGCGGATCGGATCGCCACCTCGATGCCCGGGAGGGGTCGGCCGACCGCGATCTGGCCGCCGTGCCCGACCCGGTCGTGCTCGTGCGGGGCGAGCATGCAGATGTTCTGCGCCTCCGACTGCCCGTAGCCGCTCCACAAGACCGGCCCGAACACCTTGAGCGCCTCGCGCACCCGGGTGGGCGAGGCCGCGCAGCCGCCGTACGAGACCCGGCGCAGGCTGGACAGGTCGGTGCGGCCGATCGCCGGGTGGTCGAGCAGCTGGTAGAGCAGCGGCGGCAGCACCCACAGGTCGGTGATGCGCTCGCGCTCGATCGCGGCCAGGACCTCGCCGGGGCCGAAGGACCGCTGGAGGACCACCGTGCCGCCGTGGTGGAGCGTCAGGTCGGAGAAGAGTCCGGCGAGGTGGGCGAGCGAGGTGGCGGCGAGGAAGCGGGGCGCCTCGCTCTCCATGCGGCCGGGGGTGTCGAAGACCTTCCGGTAGGCGCCGTGCAGGCTGCGGATGCCCTTCGGGATTCCGGTGGTCCCGCCGGTGTGCCGGATACCCCAGTCGTCGTCCGGGCCGACCCGGACGGCCGGCGGCTCGGCGGGCCGGTGGGCGGCGGCGGCGATCACGTCCTCGCCGATGGCCGCCGGTCCGGGGCCGAGACAAAGGACGGTCGGCACGTCGATCAGGGGCAGCAACTCGGCGGCCGCCGGGTACCGTTCGGCGTCGACGAGCAGGACGGCGGTGTCGACGCTCGTCGCGATCTCGGCCAGGGTCGAGGCGCTCATGCCGTCGTAGAGGTTCACCACCCGCGCACCCGCGAGGCCTGCCGCGTAACGGCCGCTCAGCGCCTCGGCGGTGTTGCCCGCGAGCAGGGTCACGGTGTCGCCGCGCACCACGCCCCGGGCGATGAGCTCGTGGGCGAGGCGGTAGGTGGCGGCGGCGAAGTCACCCGCGGTGAGTTCGATGCCGTCGGCGGTGGTGATGGCCCGCCGGTCGGGGTCGGCGGCGAGGGACTGAAGAATCAGGGCGGGAGCGCTGACGAACTCCGGTTCGTTCACGGCCACTTCTTCCTTGCAGTTTGCAACCATGTCCCCACCCTAACCCAACCCCACGTCCAGGGCCGGGAGTTAGACCCGATGGCGATCACTCGTCGTGCGAGTGGCGGTAGCGGAGAGGACGAGGGGGGTGGTTCTCATCCCGCGATCGTGTCAGCGCCGCCTCGCCGGCCGAGGTTTGAACCGGCACAGCCACCCGCACGAGGGACCCCCGTCAGGCCAGGCCGACGGGGGTCCAGGGGCGGCCCGAGGGTGGCCGGACAGGGCCTACGGCCGCCAGGTGTCGTTCAGGGTGGCCAGGCCCGAGGCCGGCGCGGTCGCCGTCCGGTTGGCCCCGGACTCCCAGGTCACCGCGCCGCTCGCGTCCTTGCGGACGTACTTGTACTGGAAGGCCGTGCCGGCCGGCAGCGTGAGCGACAGCGACCAGACCGGGTAGCCGGCCGAGGAGAGCGGCAGCGCCTTGGCCGGGTCCCAGCCGCCGAGCGCGGCGACGTCGCCGACCACGTAGACGTTCTGGCCGTTGACGGTGGTCGCGTTGACGTTGAACGAGGCGCCGGAGGTGCTGGCCGCCCCGCCCGGGACGTACAGCGCGATCGCGTCGCCCGCGCCGACCGTCGCGGTGAACTGCCCGTTGGCGCCCACCTGGTAGGTCGGGCCGGTGCAGCCGCCGCCCGGCTGCGGGTCGCCGTGCTGGATGTCGCAGTAGGTGCCGGCCGCGAGCCCGGTCTGGAAGGTCCGGGTGATCGGGCCGCTCTCGTGGTTGAGCGCGACGTAGCCCTTGTTGCCGCGGCCGAAGGCGATCGCGTTGTTGCCGTTGGACCACCAGTTGGTCACGCCGGTGCCCGCGACGGCGTTGCGGAAGCCGACCATGTTGGCGATCTGCCGCCAGGCGTGGGTGCAGTTCCAGCCGTCCTGGTAGCAGGCGTTGACGGTGCCGCCGTTGGGCGGGCCGTCGTCGTTGTTGGTGAAGGCGTAGCCGGAGTAGACGTTGGGCACGCCGTACGGCGAGGCGAGCAGGAAGACGTTGGCCAGCGTGTAGGTGTTGCCGTAGGTGTAGTTGAGGGTGGAGCCGTTGCGCTCGGTGTCCCAGTTGTCGATGAAGGAGCGCGCCTGCCCGCTCGGCAGGTACCCCCAGGAGGCGCCCCAGCCGGACAGGTTGGCGAGCTTGTCGCTGGTGAACATCCGCTTGAGGTCGGTGCCGACGCGGAACTCGTCGACGTCGCCGGTGCCGGTGTACTCGGTGGGCTGGACCGGTTCGCCGGCGCCGTAGATGACCTCCTGCACCCAGTAGGCCTTGGGGTTGGCCGTCTTCGCCTTGATCGCGGCGAGGTCGCCGGCGGCGATGTGCTTGGCGGCGTCGATCCGGTAGCCGTCGACGCCGAGGGAGCCCAGGTCGTCCAGGTAGCGGGCGATGGTCTGCTGGACGTACGCGCTGCCGGTGTCGAGGTCCGCGAGGTTGACCAGCTCGCAGTTCTGCACGTTGGAGCGGTCCTGGTAGTTGGTGATCGGCTGGCGGCAGGAGTGGAAGTCCTGGTCCTGGTAGGTGCCGGGGTAGGTGTACTTGGTGTACGCGGTGCCGCCGGTGCCGGTGCCGGAGCCGGCCGTCATGTGGTTGACGACGGCGTCGGCGATGACCTTGACCCCGGCGGTGTGGCAGGTGTCGACCATGTTCTTGAAGGACGTCCGGTCGCCGAGCCGCCCGGCGATCCGGTAGCTGACGGGCTGGTAGGAGGTCCACCACTGCGGGCCCTGGATGTGCTCCTGGGGCGGCGAGACCTCGACGAAGCCGTAGCCCTTCGGGCCGAGCGTCGAGGTGCAGGCCTGGGCGACGGAGTCGAAGCGCCACTCGAAGAGGGTGGCGGTGACGTCCTTGCCGTTGTTGGCGGGTGGGGCGGCCTGGGCGGCGGGGGCGCCGAGGGAGGTGGCGAGCGAGAGCGCCAGGGCCGCCGAGGCGGCGAGGGCGCCGGCCGCGCGGGCGGTCCGGCGGGTGGGGGCGGTGGTGACCACGTCGTCTCCTGGGGGGTGGCTGGGGTGGGGGCAGCCGGGGATGAGCTGTGCAGGAAGAGCTATGCAGGAAGTTTCTGTAACTTGCCGGAAACTTGCAGCGCTGAACCTAGGGCCGCCGGGAGGGAGCGTCAAGGGCCTGGGAGGAACGTTTCTGCACCACCTGGGCCCGGACGCACGACAAGGGCCCGACAGCCGTAGCCGCCGGGCCCCTCACCTGTCCTGGTTCACCGGGCCCGCGGGGGCCCGGTCCGGACTCAGCCGGTCTGGATGGAGGTGTCGTCGATCACGAAGCTCGTCTGCAGCGAGGCGTCCTCGGTGCCGGTGAACTTCAGGGTGACGCTCTGGCCCGCGTAGGACGAGAGGTCGAAGGTCCGCTGCTGGTAGCCCGCCGCGGCGTCCGCGTTGGAGTACGTCTTCAGCGTGGTGCCGTTCACCGACACGGCCAGCTTGTCGTACGCGGTGCTGCCCGACTCAGCGGTGTCGATGTGCAGCCAGAAGCTCAGCGTCGCCTTGCAGCCCGCCGGGATCGTCACCGTCTGCGCCAGCGTGTCGGTGTGCGAGGAACCGTAGCCGTTCAGCCACGCCTTCCACGAGCCACCGTGCGCCGCCTGCGAGGAGCTGTTGTCCACCACACCGGAGCTGGTCGTCCACGGCGCCGCCGAACCCGTCTCGAAGCCCGCGTTGCCCAGCAGCTGCGCCGGCGTGCAGGTACCGCCACCGCCACCGGTCACCGTCCACGTGAAGCTCGCCGTACCGGACTTGCCCGCCGAGTCCTTCACCGTCACCGTCACGCTCGACGAACCCGCCGCGGTGACGGTACCGGTGATCGCACCCGTCGAGGCGTTGATCGCCAGCCCGGCCGGCAGACCCGTCGCGCTGTACGACAGCGGCGCGGCACCACCGGAAGCGTTGATCTGGACGTTCACCGCACCGCCGACCGCCGTGGACTGGTCACCGGGGCTGCTGACGGAGACCGCGCCGCTGCCGGCCGGCTTGGTGAGCAGGCAGCCCGCCACGTTGAGGTCGATGACCCGGCCGTTGCCGAGGCACGTGGTGAACCAGTAGGTCTCCTCACCGTAGCTCTGGCCCTTGGTGGCCGTGGTGGTGCCGTCCGCGGCGACCTCGCACGGGTTGTCCAGGGTGCACATCTCACCGTTGTCGTTGCCGGTGTTGTTGATGCCGATGATCCGCCCGCTGGCGGAGTCGATGATCGGCGAACCGGAGGTGCCGTGCGTGGTGTTGCAGCCGGAGCTGTAGCGCAGCGAGTCGTGCCAGGTCCACTGGTCCTCGCGCAGGGTGGGCACGAACCCGTTGACGGAGCAGTTCCACACCTGCTTCCAGTACGAGGAGGGTATGTACATCGCGGCGCCGTCGGTCGGGTGCGTGTCGTTGACGGTCAGCGCGGTCGCGCCGTACTTGGAGCTGATCGAGCCGTAGGTGTCGGTGAGTTGGTAGAGCGCGACGTCGGTGCCGGTCATGGTCGCGTAGACGACCTTGTCGGCCTGGACGGTGCCGAGGCTGTTTCCGGCGCCGTCGAGCAGGGTGCCGCTGCGGCTCGCGCTCGCGTTCTGGATGACCTGGCCGGCCGTGGGCATGGTCGGCAGGCAGTGGCCGTTGGTGAGCATCAGGGCCCGGTCGCCAGCCACCGAGGTGGGGTAACGCACCAGCGAGGCCGAGCAGTTGCTCAGCGCGATGGTGGAGGTGAGGTCGCTGGCCTGGACGGCGTGCGCGGGGGCGGCGGCGAGGGTCAGCCCGCCCGCGACGACGGCGCCGACGCCGGCCATCGCGGCAAGTCTCTTGAACATGGCTCTCCTTGTGGGGGATCGCGGGGTGTACGACTAGTCGCCGAGGCCCGCGCCGCACGAAAGTGCCATGGTCACTTCAAGTGGTCAACCGTATTGGCCGAACTCGCCGACGGCAATCGTCCGTTGCGGCCCGGGGCGGCAACCATCCGCCCCGGTATGCCCGTTAAGGGCGGGCGCAGTGGCACCCCACGGCACCGGCCGTGCCCGCCCGTCGGGGCGTCATATCCGCCCGCCCACCCGTCCGCTCGCCCGCTCGCGGGGGCTACGGCTGCGGGAAGGAGTTCTCGTCCACCTCGTCGGTCTTGGCGTTGCCGCCGACCGTCGGCTGGAGGGTGATCGACCAGGATGTCGCGGTGCGCCCGGTCTCGAACGCCAGCGTGTCCTGGAACTTGGTGAACCGGCAGCTCTGCGTGAACGCCTTCGTGTCGGAGTCCCAGTCCACCCCGCCCGCGAAGTACACCTCGTACGTGCCGTCCTCGACGCCCTCGATGCTGGCCTTCTGCCCCTTGGCCACGTACACCGAGTGCACCGACTTGCCGTTCAGCGCGAGCGAGACGACCGCGTCCCCCCTGCCGCCGTTGTCGACCTTGAACACGCCCTCGCCGCGCAGCCGCCCCTCGCGCACCAGGGTGCCGTTGTCCAGCGAACGGGACTGCTGCTTGGGGGTCTGCGGGACGGCGAAGGTCGTCGGGTAGCCGGCCGCCGCCATCTTGGCCAGGGCCGCCGACACCGCCGCCAGGCCCTCCGAGGCGCCCAGTTCGGCCTGCGCGGAGCCCACCGCGCAGACGCCCCTGCTCTTGATGTCGCCGCGGACCTTCGTCGCGTCGGTGGCCAGCGAGGTCAGCGCCCTCACCAGCTCGGTCTGCGCCGTCGTGACCGCGGCCGGCTCGTCCGCCAGGCCCAGGCTCCGCCCGGCCGTCCGCGCGCTGGTGGCGATGCCGCCGAGGACGCCGTCGAGGTCGCCCAGGGTCTTGGCCCCGGCCACCTGGCCGAGCGCGGTGTTCACCGGGTCGATGGTCGTGCCGAGCACCGGGCCGTACGGCGGCGGCGTCGGGGTGGGGGTCGGCGTCCGCGTCGGCGCGGGCAGGGCCGGGGCCGCGCCGGTGGACGGCCCGCCCACGGCGCTCCCCCCGCCGCCCCCGCTCCCCCTGGTACCGCTGGAGCAGGCCGCGAGCAGCAGTACGGTGCCGACGGCCAGACCGGCCTTGGTGATGGACTTCATGAATCCCGCCCCGGTGACGCCCCGCGCACACAGCGTGCACGTGTCCGCCGCCATGCTGGCGGCCCCGCCCGGCGCGGTCAACCGGATTCCGAGGGCGTGCGGAGGGCGTGCAGGGGGCGCCCGGGGGCGCTGATCGAGGTCAACTACGATCGGAGCGTGCTCAGCCTCACCGGATTCCCCCTCCAGATCGTCGCCTCGGTCGTCGCGATCCTCGTCTTCGGCGCCACCATGTGGCTCTGGCCGCGCTTCGGCGGGAAGGGCTGGAAGTCCTGGACGGGCCGGATCGGCGCCTTCCTCGCCACCCAGATCGCCGTGCTGGTCGCCATGGGCCTGATCGCCAACGGCTACTTCGGCTTCTACAGCTCCTGGAGCGACCTGCTCGGCACCGACGGCAAGCCGGGCACGGTCGTCGACCACACGCCGAACGCCTCCGTGGCCGTCACCGGCGAGCAGAAGTTCTACTCGGCCCAGGGCTCGGACCGGGAGCGCTCCGGGCTGATCCAGCAGGTCGCCGTCAAAGGAGCCTCGACCGGCCTGAGCACCGAGGCGTTCGTCTACCTCCCCCCGCAGTACTTCCAGCCGGACTACGCGCAGCAGCGGTTCCCGATGGCCCTGGTGCTCACCGGCTACCCGGGCACCCCGGAGAAGCTGATCTCGCTGATGCAGTACCCGGCCTCCACCCTCACCGCGATCGAGCAGAAGAAGCTGCCGCCGACCGTCCTGGTGATGATGCGCCCCACGGTCGTCGGCAACCGGGACACCGAGTGCGTCGACGTGCCGGGCGGCCCCCAGGCGGAGACCTTCTTCACCACCGACCTGCCCAAGGCGCTCGCCACCACCTACCGGCTCGGCACCGACCCGGCGAGCCGCGCCGTCATCGGCAACTCGACCGGCGGCTACTGCGCGCTCAAGTTCGCGATGCGCAAGCCCGACGCCTACCGCGCCGCGGTCGCGCTCTCCGGCTACTACAGCGCGGCGCACGACGAGACCACCGGCGACCTCTTCGGCGGCAACGACCAGCTGAAGCAGCAGAACGACCTGCTGTGGCGGCTGAAGAACCAGCCGGCCGCCCCCGTCTCCCTGCTGCTCACCACCAGCTACGACGAGAACAACTACGCCGACACCCAGGCCATGGTCGGCGCCTTCAAGGCCCCCACCAAGGTGTCCACCATCACCCTGGACACCGGCGGCCACAACTTCCACACCTGGACCCGGGAGATCCCCCCGGCCCTGGAGTGGCTCGGCCAGCACCTCACCATGCCGAAGGCCGCCTGACCACGCCGAAGGCCGCCTGACCGATCCCCCGGCGGCCCGCCCGATCACCCGATCACCCGATCGCCCCCGCAGATCACACCCGTCTCACAGCGTCGTCTCACGCTCCTCTCAGCCGCACCACGCACGGTATGGCGCATGACCACGACCAGCTACTCCACTCCGGCCGGCGAACCGTGGCCCGAGGCCGCGGACTTCCCGCCGCCGGAGGTGCCGCAGCCGGACCCAGCCCGGCCGGACCCGGCGCCGCTCTTCCCCGAGCAGCCCCTGCCGCCCGCCGGCCCCAAGGGCCCCGCCTCCTGGTCCGGCCGGCTGCGCACCCTCCCCGCCCGCGCCTGGCGCGGCCGCGCGGACGACCCTCGCTGGGTGCGCCCGGCCCTGCTGGCACTGCTGGCCGCGACCGTCGTCCTCTACCTCTGGGGCCTGAGCGCCTCCGGCTGGGCCAACGCCTTCTACTCGGCCGCCGTCCAGGCCGGCAGCCAGAGCTGGAAGGCCTTCTTCTTCGGCTCCTCCGACGCCGGGAACTTCATCACCGTCGACAAGCCCCCGATGTCGCTGTGGCCGATGGCCCTCTCAGTGCGGGTCTTCGGCCTGTCCTCCTGGTCCGTGCTCGCCCCGCAGGCCCTGATGGGCGCCGCCACCGTCGGCGTCGTGTACGCGACGGTGCGCCGGCGCTTCTCCCCGCTCGGCGGCCTGCTCGCCGGGACCGCCCTGGCGCTCACCCCGGTCGCGGCGCTGATGTTCCGCTTCAACAACCCCGACGCGCTGCTGGCCCTGCTGCTCACCCTGGCCGCGTACGGGCTGGTGCGGGCCATCGAGGCGGCGGGCACCCGGTGGCTGGTGTTCACCGGGGCGATGTTCGGCCTGGCCTTCCTCACCAAGACCCTGCAGGCCTTCCTCGTGCTGCCCGCCTTCGCGCTGGTCTACCTGGTCGTCGCGCCCACCGGCCTGTGGCGGCGGGTGCGGCAGCTGCTGCTCGCGGGCGCGGCCATGGTGGTCGCGGGCGGCTGGTGGGTCGCGGTGGTCGAACTGCTGCCGGCCTCGGCCCGCCCGTACGTCGGCGGCTCGCAGGACGACAGCTTCCTCTCCCTCACCTTCGGCTACAACGGCCTCGGCCGGATCAACGGCGACGAGACCGGCAGCGTCGGCGGCGGCGGGCGGCTCCCGGCCGGGCTCGACCTGCCGGCCGGGGCGATGCGCGGCGGCCGCGGCTGGGGCCAGACCGGCCTCACCCGGCTGTTCGGAAGCGACATCGGCGGGCAGATCGCCTGGCTGCTGCCGGCCGCGCTGATCCTGCTGGTCGCCGCCCTGTGGGCGACCCGCCGCTACGCCCGCACCGACACCGCCCGCGCGGCGTTCCTGGTCTGGGGCGGCGCGATGCTGTCCACCGCGCTGGTGTTCAGCTTCATGTCCGGGATCTTCCACCAGTACTACACGGTGGCGCTCGCCCCGGCCGTCGCGGCGCTGGTCGGCATGGGCGTGGACGGCCTGTGGCGGGCCCGGCACCGGCTTCCGTGGGCGCTGGTGCTGGCCGGCACCCTCGCGGTGACGGCGGTGTGGGCGTTCGTCCTGCTCGGGCGGAGCTCGGAGTTCGTGCCCTGGCTGCGCTGGGCGGTGCTGGTCGGCGGGCTGGTGGCGTCGGCCGCGCTGGTCGCCGGACAGCTGGCCGGGCGGGCCGACGGGCGGCTCGGCGCCCGGATCGCCTCGGTCGCCGGCCTGGTCGGCCTGGCGGCGGCGCTCGGCGGGCCCGCCGCGTACGCGGTGGACACCGTCGGCACGGCGCACAGCGGCTCCATCGTGACGGCCGGGCCGGCCGTCCAGGGCGCCTCCGGTCCGGGCGGCGGCGGCCGGCACGGCGGGCAGGGCTTCGCGGGCAACGGGCGGACGTTCCAGCCCGGCCAGAACGGCGGCGGGCAGAACGGCGGCGCACCCGGCTTCCCCGGCGGCGGCGGGCAGCACGGCGGCTGGCCGGGCGGCCAGGGCGGCGGCAACGGGTTCAACGGCGGCAGCGGCGGCGGCCAGGGCGGCTTCAACGGCGGCAACGGCGGCTGGCCGGGCGGCGGTTCGGGCAAGGGCCCGGGCAGCAGCAACGGTCACCGCGAGCGCGGCACGGGCGCCAACCCCGGCACCGCCAACCCGGGCACCGGCAGCCCCGGCAACCCCGGCAGCGGCGAGGACCCCGGCACCTTCGGCCCCGGCGGCATGGGCGCCACGGGCGGCATGGGCGGCCTGCTCGGCGGCACCAAGGTGAGCGAGGAGGCCTCCGCCCTGCTCAAGGAGAGCGCCGGCCAGTACACCTGGGCGGCCGCCACCAGCGGCTCACAGAACGCCGCCAGCTACCAACTCGCCACCGGAGAGCCGGTGATGGCCCTCGGCGGCTTCAACGGCACCGACCCCTCGCTCAGCCTGGCCGGCTTCCAGAAGTACGTCCAGGAGGGCAAGGTGCACTGGTTCATCGCCGGCGGCTCCCACCGCGGCTTCGGCGGGGCCGAGAGCGGACAGGGCGACACCGGGGAGAAGGAGTCGGAGACCTCCCAGATCGAGAGCTGGGTGACGAGCCACTTCACCGCGAAGACGGTCGGCTCCACCACCTTCTACGACCTGACGGCCCCGACCTCCTTCCCTCCCCACCCCCGGGGGCGCCCCGCAGCCGGCGGTGCGCCCCTTCGCGTTGCCCCCTGGAAAGCCCCCGTCGGCCCCGGCAGTCCCCGTCAGGCGGAGGGGCAGTGCGTCCCGGCGGCGGGCAGCGTGCCGTCCACCAGGAACGCGGCCACCGCGTCCCGCACGCACCCGCTCTTGTCGTAGCCGGTGTGCCCGTCGCCGTCCCGGGTGAGCAGGACGGCGTCGGCGAGGTTGGAGGCCATCCGCTGCGCCCACGGGTACGGCGTGACCGGGTCGGCGGTGGAGCCGATCACCAGGATCGGGGCGCTGCCCTCGGCCCGGATCGGGGCGGGCCGTTCGGCGGTGCGGTAGGGCCAGGAGCGGCAGTCCGGGGCGAACAGCGCAGCCGAGGTGTCGTGCCGGCTCATCAGCGGGGCGCGGGCGGCGAGTTCGGCGCGGTCGGTGCGCAGGTCCCCGGCGGTGGGGGCCATCAGGGCGTCCGCGCAGCTGATGGCGGCGAAGGCGTCCGCCGCGGTGGAGTAACCGCCGTCCTCGGCGCGGCCGTTGGCGCCGTCGGCGAGGGCGAGCAGTTCGGTGGCGTCGCCGCGGGTAATCGCCGGGTCGAGGGCCTGGCGCAGCCGCTCCCAGGAGCGGTGGCCGTCGTAGAGGGTGTCGAGGGTGCCGTTCCAGGCCAGGGTGGCGGTGAGGCGGCGGCCGTCGGCGGCGGGCAGCGGGTGTGCGCGCAGGCCGTCCAGGAAGTCGGCGAGCCGCTGCGGGGCGGCGGCGCGGTCGCGGCCGAGGGGGCAGTCGTCGCGGCCCGCGCAGTCGGCGGCGAAGTCCCGCAGCGCGGTCTCGGTGGCGGCGGCGGCCTCGACGTTCAGCCGGACCGGGTCGAGGCTGCGTTCGAAGGCGCCGTCCAGGGCGAGGCGGCCGGTGCGGGCGGGGAACTCCTCGGCGTAGAGGGCGCCCAGGTAGGTGCCGTAGGAGCTGCCGAGGAAGTCGAGCCGCCGTTCGCCCAGGGCGCCGCGCAGCACGTCGAGGTCGCGGGCGGTGTCGCGGGTGGAGAGGTGGGGCAGCAGCGTGGCGTACCGGGCCTGGCAGGCGTCGGCGAGCACCCGGCCGCGGTCGTAGCCGGGGTCGTCGGTGCTGGTCCACTCGTCCCGGGTGCGGTCGTCGAGGCAGTGCACGGGGGTGGTGCGGCCGGCGCCGCGCGGGTCGAAGCCGACCAGGTCGAAGTGGTCGGAGAGGGTGCCGCGGTAGTCCTCCCAGCCCCAGACCACCCGGTCCACGCCGGAGTTGCCCGGCCCGCCGGGGTTGAGCACCAGTGCGCCGATCCGCCGGTCGGCCTCGGTGGCGCGGATCCGGGAGACGGCGACGTCGATCGTCTCGCCGCCCGGATCGGCGTAGTCCAGCGGGACCTTGAGTCCGGTGCACTGCGCGACCGGCTCCCCGGCCGGGCGCTCAGGCCGGTCCGGGCAGTCCTTCCAGTCCAGCGGCTGGAGGTACAGGGCCGCGAGCGCGGGGGCGGCCGTGCCGGGCACCAGGTCCTGGGGCCGGGCCGCGGCCGCGGTGCCGGGCCGGCGGGCGCCCGGGTCCGAGGGCCCGGTGCAGCCCGCGGCGAGCACGAGGAGGGCGACGGTGAGCAGGGCGCGGAGCGGGCGGCGGGGGTTCGACGAGTGCACCGCCCACGAATACCACCCGGCGCCCGCTCCCGTCACACCAGCATCTGCCGTAACGATTCCTCAGCCTCCGCACTGCTGCAGCATGGCCTGCTTGTCGGCCACGGTGACGGGGAGCTGGTACTTCAGGGAGACCTGGGCGAAGCGGACGGCGTACGAGCAGCGGACGGCGGTGTTGGCGGGGAGCCAGGAGGCCGGGCCGGAGTCGCCCTTGGAGGCGTTCTGCGAGCCGTCGGCGGGGATCAGGTTGAGCGGGTCGTTGGCGATCTGGACGCGCTTGGCCTTGTCCCACTTGGCGGCGCCCAGCTGCCAGTCGTAGGACAGCGGCATCACGTGGTCGATCTGGATCTTCGTGGCCTGCTGCTTGGTCCACTGGACGTTCTTGCCGGTGTACGGGTCGTAGATGGTCATCGCGGTGACGACGCAGTTCGAGCCGTCCTTGCGCTCGACGGCGGTGCCGTCGCGGGCGAGCAGGTCGTTGCGGGTGTCGCAGTTGTTGTGGCCGAGCGGGACGCCGTCGACGTTGTCCGTCCAGGCGGGGCCGAACTCGTTGCGGTCGTAGCCGTCCTTGGGGCCGGCGGCGGCGGTGGCGACCTTGGCTATCACGTCGCGGCCCGCCTTCTGCTCCTCCGGCGTGGTCAGCGGGGCCAGGCCGGGCTTGGTGCCGTCCGGGTTCTGCAGCGGGCTGGTGCCCAGGCCCCCGGCGGGCGCGGCGGAGTCGCCGCTCTTGTGGTCACGGCCGCCCAGCAGCCAGCCGGCCAGCGCGAGCGCGCATATCAGGAACACGGTGGCGGCGGACAGGGCGGTGCGGCGGGCGGGCACGGATAACTCCCGGGATCTGGGGCGGGTTGACGGCGAACCAGCAGATCAGCCACCCCGAGAGCAGGTCAAGGCGGCGCCACGCGAACCCCGCCCACCATGTCGAAGCTCACACCCCGGGCGTCAGCCGCCGATGGCGGACATCGGGCGGTCGGGCCGGACGAAGTCGTCGGAGTTGACGGCGTGTCCGGGCCCCTTCCCGGCCACCGAGGCCCGCCAGGCCGCCTCGATCCGGTCGTCGTCCGCGCCGCCGCGCAGCAGCGCGCGCAGATCGGACTCCTCCGTCGCGAACAGGCAGTTGCGCAACTGGCCGTCGGCGGTGAGCCGCACCCGGTCGCAGCCCCCGCAGAACGGGCGGGTCACGGAGGCGATCACCCCGATGACGGCGTCCGTGCCCGCGACCCGCCACTCCTCCGCCGGGGCGTTGCCCCGCCGGCCCACGGGCAGCAGATCGAAGCGCTCCCCGAGCCGCTCCAGGACCTCCGCGGCGGTGACCATCGCCGAACGGTCCCAGGCGCCCTGCGCGTCCAACGGCATCGACTCGATGAACCGCATCCGGTACCCGTGCTCCACCGCGAAGGCCGCCAGCTCCGGGATCTCGTCCTCGTTCACCCCGCGCACCGGCACCGCGTTCACCTTCACCGGCCCCAGCCCCGCCGCCCGCGCCGCCGCCAGGCCCGCGAACACGTCCGCGATCCGGTCCCGCCGCGTGATCCGCGCGAACCGCTCCGGGCGCAGCGTGTCCAGGCTGACGTTCACCCGCTCCAGCCCCGCCGCCCGCAGCGCCACCGCCGTGCGGGCCAGCCCGATCCCGTTCGTCGTCAACGACACCTCCGGCCCCAGCGCGGCGATCCGCCCCACCAGGTCCGGCAGGCCCCGCCGCAACAGCGGCTCCCCGCCGGTCAGCCGCACCGAGGCGATCCCCAGCCGCCCGACCGCGATCCGCACCAGCCGCACCACCTCGTCGTCGCCCAGCGCCTGCGCCCTCGGCAGCCAGTCCAGGCCCTCGGCCGGCATGCAGTAGGTGCAGCGCAGGTTGCAGCGGTCGGTCAGCGAGACCCTCAGGTCGGTGTGGACCCGGCCGAAACGGTCCAGCAGCGGGCGCGGTGCGGTGTTCATCGACCCAGTACAGGGGCCGGCGGGCCGCAGGACCAGCGGCCGAACCGCCGGGGGGCGGCCACCACCTGCGGGTTCCCCTTGTGCATTCGTACAACTGTGGGTTCGTACGGCTGCGCGGCGGCGGCCCCGGCGGGCAGGCTGGGCCCATGCAGACCACCGAAGACCGAACCGGGCCCGTCGCCGCACTGGTGCTCGCCGCCGGGGGCGGGCGACGCCTCGGCGGGCGGCCCAAGGCCCTGATCCGGTACGCGGGCCGCCCGCTGGTCGAGCACGCGGTGGCGGTGGTGCGGGCGGGCGGCTGCGCGGACGTCACGGTGGTGCTGGGCGCGGCCGGCGAACGCGTCCGCTCCACGGCGCACCTGCCGGGCTGCCGGCTGGTGGCCAACCCGGACTGGGCGGGCGGCATGGGCTCCTCGCTGCGCGTCGGGCTGGCCGCGCTGGCGCCGGAGGTGTCGGCGGTGCTGGTGATGCTGGTGGACACCCCGGGCGTCACCGCGGCCGCGGTGGCCCGGCTGCTGGCCGCGCACCGGGCCGGCGCGGAACTGGCCGCGGCGGCCTACGCAGGGCGGCGCGGGCACCCGGTGCTGATCGGCGCCCGGTACTTCGCGCAGGCGGCCGCGGGCGCCTGCGGCGACGCCGGGGCCCGCACCCTGCTGGCCGCGCACCCGGACGCGGTCACGCTGGTCGAGTGCGCCGACGTCGCCGTCCCGGACGACCTGGACACCCCCGCCGACCTGGCCCGCTGGTCCGCCGGCTGACCGCACCCCGCCGGCCCGGGTGCCCGAAGCACCCGTGGCGGGCACCGGCCGGGCGCACACCCCTGATCCGACCCTGAGGATTGCCCCATTCCGCGCCAAGGACCCACCGTTTCGGGGAGCATGGAAACCGTTCCACCACCCGACTCGAACGGACGGAGCCCGCGATGGCCGGACTGCCCGACGACTTCACCGGACACGACCCCGCGAGGCCAGGGCACGGGGCGGGCGGTGGCGCCCGGGCGATCCGCTGCCCCGCCTGCCGCCGCGAGCACCTCTACGAGCCGCCGTCGCTGCCCTGTCCGTGCGGCGCCTCGCTGAAGGTGCCGCTGCTGCGCGGCGGGGTGCCGGTGCAGGTGCGGTTCCGCTCCTGGGAGGACTCCTGGCTGAGTATGCGCTGTCCGCACTGCGGCCGCTCCGACCAGTGGCCGCAGCCCGAGTTCACCTGCAACTGCGGCGCCACCGTCCGGCTGCCGGTGGACCGCACCACCCGGCTCGGCGGCGGCACGGCCGGCCCGCTCGCCACCCCCGGCCCGCAGGCCTCCCGCCCGTACCCGGCCCACCCGATGAGCACCCCGGTGCCCGCCCCGCCCGGCGGCTCCGGCGGCCAGCCCAAGCCGTTCCGCCACCGCGCGCCGTTCCGCCCGCACCCGGTGCGCACCTCGCAGGACGCGGTCTTCACCGCCGCCCGCTACCTGGAGTGGCTCGGCTTCGACGACCTGGAGCTGACCGAGGCCCAGGAGCGCGACGGGGTGACCCTGCTGGGCAGCCGGATGGTCGCCCAGGTGGACACCTGGACCGAGCCGGCCGACGTGAAGTCGGTCGAGTGCCTGTGGCTGCAGACCCTGCACGCCGAGGAGATGGCCGCCGCCATGTTCACCCTGGCCGGCTACTCCCACCAGGCCACCGTGCGCGGCGAACAACTGCTGGTCGCCCTGTTCAGCCTGGACCTGGCGGGGGTGCCGCAGCCCGCCAACGGCGCCGCCGAGGCCCTGATGGAAACCGGCTGGACGTCCTGACCGACCGGAGGCCACCGGGGCGCATCCGCCAGGGCGCGCCCTGCGGATCAGGCCGGACAGGGCCTAGATCATTTTCCCCGCGAATGCAAGAACCTCCGCTCGTGATCTGGTGCACAAGCTCACCCCCGTGTTGAATTGCCGCCACAGCGCGGGCCCTTGCGCTGCCGTCGCCGTGCCGCCGACAGTCGACGGCGGCGACGCCGGGCAGGGCCGCGCCCCGCTGGATGGCGCACACAAGGAGGTGGCGTTGTCAGAGCACGGATGGGGCCCGAACGGCCCGAACGGGCGGGGGCGGGCGGCAGCGGAGGAGCCGGGCGACACCGTGTGGCGACTGAGGTCCCGGGGGTGCTGGCAGGAGGCGGCCGAACTGCTGCGCCCGGCCGCCGAACAGGACCCGACAGCGGCCCTGGCACGGGCCGAACTCCTCATCGAGCAGTGCCTGTTCACCGCCGCACAGTGGACCCAGGCGGAACAGGCGCTGCGCCTCGCGGAGGCCGTGGTGGCCAGCACCGAGCAGCGCGCGGCCGCAGCCTGCGCCCGCGGCTTCCTGGCGTACGTGGCCAGCGTGCTCGGCCCCCGGGACCGACTGGACGAGGCGCAGGCCGCGCTCGGACGCACCTCGGCACTGCTGCCGCCGGACGCGCCGGGCCGCCCACTGCTGGACTTCCGGCGCGGACTGGTCGCCGAGAACCTGCTGCGCGACCGCGGCGCCGCCTGGATCGCCTACCGCCGGGCGCACGACGGCGCGGGCGAACGCGGGGACGAACTGCTGCGCTCGTACACCTGGCGCCACCTGGCGGCGCTGGCCCTGGCCCGCGGGGACCGCGACCACGCCCGCGAGGGCTTCGACGCCTCGCTACGGCTGCGCGAGCAACTCGGCTTCACGGTGGGGGTGGCGCCGGCGCTCGCGGCGCTCGCCGAGGTGTCCGAACCGGCCGAGGCCGCCCGGTTGCGCGCCGAGGCGGCCCGGCTCGTCCACGCCCTGGGCGGCGTGCCGGTCTGGCTCGCGCGCCAGTTGGGCACCACCCGCACGCCGGGGCCTCTCCCGGACGGGGCCCGCACGCCGGGGCCTCTCCCGGACGGGGCCCGCACGCCGGGGCTCCCCCCGGGCGGGGCCCACACGCCGGGGCCTCCCCCGGACGGGCGCATCACCCGCGAGACCTGGGGGACAATCAGCTAAGGTGAGCCTAACCTGGCCGGGGTGAGCAGTACCCCGGCCGGGTTCGCCTTGCCGTTCCCCGGGCACCGCCATGCCCCGGTCCGGCCGGGCCCGGGCGGGCCCCCCCCCCCACCCGGCCCCCCCCCCCGCCGCCCGGCCGCCCCGCGGGGGCCCGCGGCGTGCGGTGCGCGGTTACGCGGTCTGCTGCGCCTCGAAGAACCAGTGGTGGTTCGCCTGGTCGGCGCACGACCAGACGTTCAGCCCCGAACCGTTCTGGGTGTTCCACCCGTGCAGGTTCAGGCAGCGGTCGGACGCCGGGTTGTAGAGCGCCCCGTCGTAGCGGCGGATCCAGGTCTGGGCGTCCGCGTTGCCGCAGGCCTGGGCCACGACCGGGGTGCCGTTGACGACCGTCGCGTCCTTGGTGCCCAGGCAGAGGCCGGTCGTCTGGACGGTGAGCTGGTTGTCCTTGGTCAGCAGGAAGTGCTGGCTGTCGCCGTTCCAGCAGTCGTAGATCGCCAGTTGGGCGCCCGCGGTGCCGCCCCAGCTGTCCAGGCACTTGTTCGGGTCGACCGCGCTGTGGATCTGGACGCTCGACCCGGTGGTGGCCAGCGTGTTGACCTGCTGGTCGGTCAGCGGGTACGGGTAGGCCCGGACGTCGCTGATCGCGCCGCTGAACTGGTCGGAGGGGGCGATCCGGTTGGCGACGGACCCGCCGATGTTCAGACTGCCCGCCGGCGGCTTCCAGGCGCTCGGCACCTTCGCGGAGCCGACGGCCCGGCCGTTGACGTACAGCGTGATGGTGCCCGCGCCGGCGTTGTACGTGCCCGCCAGGTGCGTCCACTGCCCGGTCGCCGGCTTGGCCCGGTCCACTGCGGCGTAGTAGGCGCCGGTGTTGACGTTGTCCTCGCCCGGCAGGACGAAGGCCCACGTGCCGAAGGACGCCGAGTACTGGAGGTAGAACGGGCTGTGCTCGTTGCCGGTGAGCGTGACCACGGACTGGTGGCCGGTGGCGCTGTTGAGCTTCGCCCAGGCCGCGACGGTGTAGCTCTGCGTGGTGTCGAGCCCCGGCTTGGTGTCGCCGGGGCTGACGGCGGCGGTGGTGCGGTAGACGGTGGACCCGTCGAAGACCGTCGCCTTCCCGGCGGCACGGTTGTGGTCGGCGGTGAGGGCGGCCCCGGCCGGGTAGGTGGCCTTGGGGTCGCCGCCGTTCCGGTAGAGCTTGTTGGCGTCACCGGTATCGGTGCCATCGAGCGCCCACGCCAGCGGGTTCACCGCGGTGTTGGCGATCGTGTTGGGGCCGACCTGCCAGGTGAAGCCGGCGGCGGGGTTGCCCGGCGCGGTGGTCTTGCCCCACCAGATGCCGACGGTGCCGTCCTTTTGCTTCCCCCACAGGCTGGGGTAGCCGTTGCCGGTGAGGTCGCCGTCGGAGCCCAGGGCCGTCCAGGTGTCGCTGGGCACCCAGCCGATCTTGGTGCTGGTCTCGATCCTGGTCAGGGTCGGCACCATCCGGGGCTTGCCGTTCGGGTCCGGGTCCGGCTGCCCCTCCTTGGTCGTCGCGACCACGGTGCCGGTGGTGAAGGTGTAGGCGAGCAGGTCGTCCTTGGCCGCGTCGGCGGAGGCCGCGAGGTTGCGGGTCCACAGGCCGGGGCGGCCCTGCTTGGCCCAGTCGCCGGGGGTGATCAGCTCCTTGTCCTTCCAGCCGGACGCGGCCAGCTGGACGGGCTTGCCGAGGCTGTTGGACGCCGTCGCCGGGTAGAACCAGAGGGCGGCGTCCGCACCGCCGTTGGTGCTCTCGACGGTGAGCAGGCCGGTCTTGTTCCGGAAGCCCAGCTTGGGGTCGAGGTCGGCGCTCACCGGGTCGCCGAGGGCGGCGATCCGCAGCGTGGTGGACCAGTCGGCGGCGTTGTAGCCGGCGGCGGTGCGCCAGGCGCAGTCCTCGGTCGCCGTCGGGACGCACTTCGGCTTGCCCAGCAGCACCGGCTTGTCGATCCGGCCGTACTGGCCGGTGTTTCCGGCGTTGGGGTAGATCTTGAGCTCGGGATCGCCGGGCGCGTGCACCAGCACGTCGTCCAGGTTGTGGCCGCCGGTGAGCGTGCCGCGGTGGGTGTACTGGACGTTCTCCCAGCCCTTGCCGCCCGGGGCGTCCTCACGGGCGGCCACCGTGGTCACGGCCGGACTCTTGGCGTTCGGGTTGCCGGGGGCGTTGTAGGTGCGCAGGTAGCCGGCCTGGTCGGGCAGCAGGATGTCGGGGGCGCCGTCGCCGGTGATGTCACCGAAGACCGGCGGCGGGCCGTCCGGGTTCCACGGCACGTAGAACGCGTACTGGGCGACCGGCGAGACGTTGCGGGCGTTGTCCATCACCTGGATGTACAGGATGTTGGTGCCCCAGCGGCCCGAGGCGACCGGGATGCCGCCCCGGGGGAGTTCGTTGCCGCAGACCCAGCCCGCGCCGGCGAGCTGAGGGTCCCAGGACCAGCGGGCACAGGCGACGCCGGAGGCGTTGCCGCCGGGCGCCGGGTCGGCCGCGGTGAACGGCACGAGGCCGGTCTCGCCCGTGCGCTTCTTGGTGACCTGGCCGTTGCCGGACGGCGGGAAGGTGGTCGCCAGGTCGCCCTCGGGCAGCTGGGTGTAGACGTCCGGGACGCTGAGGGTCGGCGGGGTCAGGTCGACGCCGAAGCGGCAGACCGGGGTCGAGGCGGACAGCCGGACCAGCTTGTCGCCGGCCATGGTGCCCCAGCCGTAGACGTGACCGTCCTTGATCACATCGGGCCTGACCTGGAAGCCCGCGACCCGGCCGTTGGGCGTCTCCGGGGTGAAGCCCGAGTCGACGTCCCCGCTCGGGACGGCGTAGTCCCAGATGTGGGTCCAGCCGTACAGCGACTGCTGCGCCCGGCTGTTCACGGTCGCGTTCAGGGTGACGGAGCCGTTGAAGCCGGAGGAGGAGTTGAGCCAGCCGATGGAGTTGCCGTCGCAGCCCTGGTTGTCGGCCCACGGCACGGCGGTGGAGGGCGCCGGCGAGGCGTACGGGTTGGTCGGCGTCTCCGGGACCCGGTCGTACTCGACGACGACGGCCGGGTTGTAGGTGAGCCGCTTGAACGCGAACTTGTTGCTCTCGTCGCGGGCGAACAGGCCGAAGGTGAGGGTGTCGCGGTTCGTCGCGTAGGTCTGGTAGGCCCAGGTCACGTCGTAGTCGAACTGCACGTTGTCGTGGCAGCCGCTGCCGCCCGAGCCGGCCACGTCGGCGGAGCCGATCCGGCCGCCGACGACCTCCGGCGGGGTGCCCCAGGTGGTCCCGAGGCCGATCGGGCCGGTGACGTACAGGTCGACGGCGTACTTGTTGGTGCAGGAGAAGTCCGAGGACTCGTACTCCCAGACCGACATGGTGGCCCTGTTGATGACGATGTCGTTGTACCAGCGGGTGTCGAACTGGAAGTAGGAACGCTCGACGCCCGTCTTGGCCTGGTACCCCTGGTAGCCGACGCCCGGGCGGCCGTACTGGCCGCCGCCGTTGGTGGTGGTCAGCCCGAAGTTCGCCTTCCCGGGGTAGGCGGCCTGGGTCCAGGTCCAGGCGTTGGCCTCGCGGGAGTCGTAGAGCCAGCCCGGGTCGATGTACCAGGGGCCCTGGCCCTTGCCGAGCACAGACGCGTCGGTGGTCAGCTCGACGGCGTCGCCGGTGACCGTGGTGGCCATGGCCGCGACCTTGGCGTTCGGGCCCGGGCCGTCCGCGTTGCTGCGCTGCTCGGACTTGGCCGGCGCGCCGTTCTGCGCGGGGTCGTTCTGTGCCGGCGCGTTCTGTGCCGGTGCGGACTTGGCGGGGGCCGACTTCGCGGTCGTAGCCGCCGGGGAGGCGTCGCCGGAGCTGTCCCACATCTGCGGGGTGGGGGCGTGCCAGCGGGCGGTGCCGTCCGCGGCCTCGGCGGTGAGGTTGCCTGCGTCGTCGGCCTTGACCGTGACGCCCGTGCCCCTGGTGCCGAAGCGGACCTTCTGCAGCTGCGGGTTCGCCGCCGCCTCGGCGGTCTTGACCACCAGGACGGTGCTGAGGCCGCCGAACTTGGAGGCGGTGACCTTGAGGTCGACGCCCGGCGCGACCTCCGGGTAGAGCAGCGCCTCGCCGCCCGGGTCGAGGGTCGGCCTGGTGAGCGGGAACGGCGAGTCGATGCTGAGCGTCTCGCCGTCCGGACTGGTCAGGGTGCCGAGCGGGCCGACTCCGCCGCCGGACAGGTGCACGCCCGCCGCCGAGACCTTGGGGCGGTAGCCGCCGGCCGGGTCCGCCACCAGGGTGCCGTCCAGGGCGGCCCAGCCGTCGTGCTGCTTCACCCGCTGCTGGTCGGCGTGCTCGGTGCGGGACAGGTGTCCGGAGGGGGTGGCGGAGGTGTCGCTGTACTCGTCCGTCAACTCCGGGATCGGGACGGGCTTCCCGGTCCGCTTCGCCTCGGCGATCGCCCGGTCGGTCGGGCTGAGCGGCGGCCTCGCCTTGACGCGTTCGGCGTCGATGGCGGCCATCTTCGCCTGCTGCTCCGGCGAGAGGCCCGACGGGCCGGCCGAGCTGCTGGGCGGTGGGTCGGTCGGCGCGGTGTCGGCGTAGGCGATCGGTGCCACGGACGTCAGCGCGAGAGCCAGGCCGATGGCCGCTGCTGAGGAGCGGCGCGACGGCTGTCTGGTCCGGCGCACGCCGGAGGAGCCTCCGGGCGGGGCGGAAGGCATGGTGAAGTCCCCCACGAGAGTTGACGGAACGTTGAGACGTGCAGTCCCTGCGGAGATCGTGCGCAGAGGTAGCGCCCAGCACGGTGCCGGTAGGGAAAAGGGTTCGTCAACCGCCTTTTCGTGACGAGGAGTTACCTGGTGACCCCAAGGCCCTTTATTTACTTGCCATTTACTATTTCTGTGACGATGGTCACCCTGACGATAGATCGACAATATGCTCGACTGGGGTCGTCCGTGGCCCTAGTGTCCACTCTCCGCCAGAGTCGTTCGGCCGTGCCACAGCCTGGCGCGGCCACTTCCCGTGGGGGTCAGTGGTGTTGCCACGTCATGTCCGCATTCGCCGGAAAGCTGTCGGGGGCGAGGCGCCGCCGGGGCCGGGGAAGGCCCGTATTGCACTCATGAGTTCACTGGCCGTCATCGGAGCGCTGCTCGTGCCGGCGGCGCCGGCTCTCGCGGCGTCGGCGGGCGGAGGCGACCAGGACCGGATCTGGTCGCCGCCGAACACGCCGCTGCCACAGACGCCCTCGGTGCCCGGGAAGGCCGATCGGCCTACGGCGGAGCCTCCGTCGGCCGGTTCGTCGCACTGGGTGCCGCCGAAGACCGTGCCCCAGCCGGTGCACGGCAGCGCGGTGACGACCCTGGACGCGACCGGGGCGTCCCGGCAAGCCGGGGAACTGCCGGTTTGGCTCGCCCCGGTCGGTTCCGCCCCGTCGTCCGCCACGCCCGTGCGGGTGCAGGTCGCCGACCCGGCGACCGCGGCCGCCGCCGGCGTGCCGGGCATCCTGGTGGCGCTCTCGCGCAGCGGTACGGCGGAGGCGGGCACCGTCCGGATCGGGCTCGACCCGGGCTCGGTCGGCTACGGTGGCGACTTCGCGCACCGGGCCCGGCTGGCCGTGCTGCCGGAGTGTGCGCTGACCACGCCGGACGCCGAGGGCTGCCGGACCCGGACGCCGGTCGCCTCGCACTACGACGAGCAGGCCAAGCGCCTGGTCGCCGACATCGACCTGCCCGCCACGGCCTCCCCGAGCGCCCGGGAGCGGGCCGAGGCATCGTCGGCCGGCCTCGCATCGGCCCGGCCGCAGATGGTGCTGGCCGTGGACGCGGCGCCCGACAGCGGCACCGGCACGTACAGCGCGACTTCTCTGTCGCCCAGCCTGGGGTGGGCCGCAGGTTCCTCCTCCGGCGCCTTCACGTACAGCTACCCGATCGTGATCCCGCCGGCCCTGGGCGGTGCGACGCCGGCCATCGGGCTCGGCTACGACTCGGCCCTGGTGGACGGCAAGACGGCGTCCACCAACGCCCAGGCGTCGTGGATCGGCGACGGCTGGGAGCTGAACGCCGGCTACGTCGAACGGTCGTACCGGGCGTGCGACAAGGCGGGCATCCCGGGTTCGGGGGACCAGTGCTGGGGCGGTGCCAATCTGACGCTGTCGCTGGGCGGCCACTCGGGCGAGCTGGTGCCGCACGACGAGTCCTGCGTGGGTGGTACCGCCGCTGACGAGCAGTCGAAGTGCACCTGGCGGCTGAAGAACGATGACGGCACCAAGGTCGAGTTCCTCACCGGGGCCAACAACGGGACCTGGAACGGCTCGTACCTGAAGGTGACGGACACCTCGGGCACGGTCTACTACTTCGGCCTCAACCAGCTCCCGGCGGCGAACGGTTCGCCGTCCAGGACCGGGCCGGAGAACAAGTCGGCCTGGACGGTTCCGGTCTACTCGCCGAACGCGGGCGACCCGTGCTACGACGCGGCCAAGGGCAAGGGTTCGTGGTGCCAGACGGCGTGGCGCTGGAACCTCGACCACGTCGTCGACACCCACGGCAACCTGACCACCTACAGCTACACCCCCGAGACCAACTGGTACGCCCGTGGCGGCGGCCAGAACGGCAGGAAGGGCACGAACACCGCCTACACCCGCGGTGGCGTACCGGCCTCGATCGGCTACGGCCAGCTGCTGTCCGACCAGCTCGGCGCAGGGGGCACCTACCAGCCCGCCGCGAAGATCGACTTCAATGCCGGTGAGCGCTGCCTGTCCGGTGACACGGCCTGTGATCCGTCGCAGCGTACGGCGGCGAACGCGGTGAACTGGCCGGACGTCCCGATGGACAAGCAGTGCCCTGAGGCCGGCACGTGCGCCACCTACGGTCCGACGTTCTGGTCGACGAAGTGGCTGAACTCCATCACCACCTCGATCCGTTCGGGCGGCTCGTACCGCCCGGTGGACCAGTACGACTTCGTCCACGTCTTCGAGAAGCCGCAGAACGCGACGGACAACGCGCCGATCGCCTGGCTGCAGTCGGTGAAGCGGACGGGCAAGGACACCGCCAACGGCCAGGTGCAGCAGGAACTGCCGGAGGTCACCTTCGCGAACCAGTTGCTGCCGAACCGCGTCGACGGCCTGGTGCCGGCGCGTCCGCGCTACAACCGGCCGCGGATGGCGGTGATCACCACCGAGACCGGTGGCACGATCACCGTGTCGTACGCCAAGGACTCGTGCTCGCGCACGGCCGGCCGGATGCCGGCCTCGGCGGACAACAACACCATGGGCTGCTACGCGGTGAAGTGGTTCGACACCGGCCTGCAGACCACGGTCGACGACTGGTTCCTGCGCTACCCGGTCGAGACGGTCACCGTCGACCCGAACGGCAAGCTGGTCACCGGCTCGGTGCCGACCACCGTCGGCTACACCTACGGCCCGGCCGCCTGGCACCGCAACGACGGCGCGCTGGTCGAGTCCGACTACCGCACCTGGGACCAGTTCCGCGGCTACGCCAGCGTCACGACGGTGACCGGTTCCGGCAAGGACGGCCCGCAGGCGAAGGCGACCACCAGCTACCACCAGGGCATGGACGGCGACTACAAGGCCGACGGCAAGCCCAAGGGCGCCTCGGTGGCCGGAGTGAAGAGCGGCGGCCGGACCGACTCCGACTGGCTGTCCGGCAAGATCCTGGAGACGGACACCTACGCGGACGCCTCCGCTCCCAACGGCTCGCCGGTCTCGTACACCGTCAACTCGTACGAGAAGCCCGACAGCCCGAAGTCGACGGCGACCCACAAGCGCACCGGCCTGCCGGACCTGGTCGCCCAGTACGCGGCTACCAGGACCACGACGGCCACCACGTCCGTCACCACGACCGGGTCGCGCACCAGCTCGACGGTGACCACCAGGGACCCGGGGAACAGCAACCGGGTCACGACCACGCTGAGCACGGCGGACGGCACCCCGGACGTGTGCACCCGAAACCGTTACGCGGCCCCCGACGACGCGCAGATGACCGGCCTGGTGTCGGAGGTCTTCGTCATCTCCGGTGCCAACGCCTGCGCCGCGGACGCCTCCCCGGCCAACACCGTCTCCGACACCCGCGTCCTCTACGACAGCCAGCCCTTCGGCAGGGCCGGCGCGAAGGGCGAGGCGACCGGCACCCAGGTGCTGGACCGCTACGACGCCAACGGCGCCGCGCAGTACGTCACCACCGCGACCACCGCCTACGACACGTACGGTCGAGCCACCGCGGCCACCGACCCGACCGTCACCGACGGTGCCAACCCCAACGGCGCGGTCAGCACGACCACGTACGGCTCCGCCAACCCCGGCGAACTGCCGAACAAGGTGGTCACCGGTACCCCGGCCCCGGTCGGCGCGTCCGACGCGGGCCAGCGGCGCGAGAGCACCGTCACCCTCAACCCGGCCCGCACCCTGCCGCTCACCACCACCGACCCCAATGCGCGCAAGGTCACCCAGACCTACGACGGGCTGGGTCGGCTGAAGGCGGTCTGGACACCGGGCCGGGACACCGCGGCCAACGCCGACTTCACCTACGACTACGCCGTCAACGGCGTCAAGGCGTCCTCCACGGTCACCGCCAGGTCCCTGCGGGCCGGCGGCAACACCTACGGGACGTCCGTCCAGATCCTGGACGGCCTCGGCCGCGTCGTGCAGACCCAGGGCAGCCCGGCCAGCCCCGCGTACCACGGCCGGATCGTCAACGACACGTTCTACGACTCCCAGGGCCGGATCAACCGCACGTACAACGGCTACTACGAGGACACCACCGCTCCGGGCACCACCCGGTGGATCCCCGAGGGCGCCCGGGTGCCCAGCCAGAGCGTCCTGCTGTTGGACGGCCTCGGCCGGACGACCAGCAGCCAGTTCGTCGCCCTCGGCAAGCTCCAGACGACGACCACCACCGCGTACCCGGGCGCTGACCGGGTCGACGTGACGCCGCCGGCCGGTGCCACCGCGACCAGTACGGTCACGGACGCCCGTGGGCGCAAGACGCAGCTGTGGCAGTACAGGACGGCTTCCGCGACCGGCAAGCCGGACGACGCCGACGTCACCAACTACACCTACACACCGGGCGGCCAGGCCGCGACGCGAGTCGACGCCGCCGGGAACAGCTGGAGCTACGGCTACGACCAGCGCGGCCGTCAGGTGAAGGCCGACGACCCGGACACCGGCGTCTCGACCCGCACCTACGACAGTGCGGGCCGCCTGGCCACCACCACGGACGCGCGCGGTCAGACGACCGCGCTCACCTACGACCTGCTGGGCCGCAAGACCGGTACGTACAACGGGTCGGTGGCGCCGGCTAACCAGCTCACCGGGTTCACCTACGACACCGTCGCCAAGGGCCAGCCCGCTTCCTCGACCCGATACGTCGGCGGCGCCGACGCCGCGGCGTACACCAAGTCCGTCGCCGAGCTCGACATCGCCTACCGGCCGACGAAGACCACCGTCTCCATACCCGGCAGCGAGATCGGCAAGACCGGGCAGGTGGCCTTCGACTACGCGGCCACCTACGATCCGATCACGGGTGCCATGACCACGGAGGGCCGCGCCGCGGCGGGCGACCTCGCCCAGGAGTGGATCACCTACAACTACGACACCTACGGCAAGCTCAACGACATGAGCGGCGCGGGCTACACGTACCTGCGGCAGGCGGACTGGGACGCCTACGGGCGCAACATCCGCACCACGATGAACCCGTGGGGCACCCAGATCGTCGCGACCAATACCTACGACGAGCCGACCGGGCGCCTGCTGACCCAGTACGTCGACAAGCAGACCGCCACCACCGGTACCGTCCAGAACACCACCTACGCCTACAACCCGGCCGGCCGGATCTCCGCGATCCGGACGATTCCGAACAACACCCCGGCCGCGACCGACCTGCAGTGCTTCACCTACGACCACCTGGGCCGCCTCACCACCGCGTGGAGCGACACCGGGCGGCTGGAGCAGCCGACCCCGTCCCCGGCCGGCCAGGGCGCGTGCGCGAACACGACGCCGACCAGCGGGGCTTCGGCCCCGGCGAAGACCACCGTCGGTGGTAGCGCCGCCTACTGGCAGGACTACACGTACGACGCGGTCGGCAACCGGACCAAGCTGGTCTCGCACAACCCGACCGGCGACCCGGTCAAGGATCTGACGATCAGTCAGGACTTCCCGGCCGCGGGCGCCCGTAACACGCCGACCGCGGCGGCCGGTACGGGCGGCGGCACCGGTGGCCCGCATGCTCCGAGCTCCACCACGTCCACGTTCCCCAACAACGGCAGCACCCCCGGCAGTTACCAGTACGACGCCGCCGGAAACACCACGAAGATCACCAACCCGGGCGCGAACAAGACCATGGGCGCCGGCTTCGTCCTCAACCCCGGCGAGAGCGTGCGCTCCAACAGCGTGCAGCTCACCATGCAGACCGACGGCAACCTCGTCCTCACCTCGCTGCGCACCGGCCTGGTGACCTGGTCGTCCAACACCGCGAACCACCCGGGCGCGTGGGCGACCATGCAGGACGACGGCAACTTCGTCGTCTACGACCCGCAGCGGACTGCGCTGTGGTCCTCGCAGAGCTGGGTGGGCCCGAACAGCAAGTACTTCGCGGTCGTCCAGGACGACGGCAAGTTCATGGTCTACGCACCCGGATGGGTGCCCAAGTGGGACTCCAAGACCTGGAACGCGGTGGACGCGGCCAACGGCGCCGAACTCTCCTGGGACGTCGAGGGCAAGCTCGCCACGATGAAGCAGGGCACCGCGACGACCGCCTACGTCTACGACGCGGACGGCAACCAGCTGGTGCGCCGCAACCCCGGCAAGGTCACCGTCAACCTCGGCGGCGGCGACGAACTCGTCTACGACACCAACGCCAAGACCAGCACCGGTACCCGCTACTACACCATCCCGGGCGGCGTCACCCTCGTCCGCCAGGGCCCCACCAAGCTCACCTACCAGTTCGCCGACCACCACAACACCGGCACCCTGTCCATCGACTCGGCCACCACCGGCGAGAACCGCCGCTGGAGCGACCCCTTCGGCGTCCTGCGCGGTTCCGGCGCCGCCAACTCCTGGGCCGGCGACAAGGGCTTCGTCGACGGCCTGAAGGACGACGCCACCGGTTTCACCAACCTGGGCGCCAGGCAGTACCAGCCGAGCACCGGCCGTTTCCTCGGCGCGGACCCGCTGCTCCTGCCCGACGACCCGCAGCAGTGGAACGCCTACGCGTACAGCAACAACGATCCGGTCAACAAGACCGACCCCACCGGCATGGCGCTGGAGGAGTGCGCCAGCGGGATGGCCAAGTGCTCCAACATGGGCACCAAGATCGAGGGCGAGGGGCCGAACTACCAGAGGATCGTCGAGGAGAACAAGAAGGTCGACGACAAGTATGATCAGGCCAAGGAGGCCGGCTGGGGTTCGATTCCGAACGGGGCGAAGCGCAAATCTCTCAAGGTGAACCCCGGCGCGGATAACGGCATTATCATGGCCCGCTTCTACATCCACACCAAGCTGGCTCTTATGGACGCGCTGCTCGGCGACAACAGGGGGCCCACCTTGAAGCCGGATGCCAGCTATCGGATGGCCCTTTTCTGGGACACGGAGTCCGGGAATATGACCTTCACTGTATCTGCCTCTCACGAGGCCCCGCCGTCTAATTACCAGGTTGCAAGGGGGCTGGCCAAGCCTGGGATTAAGATGAAACCTGCAGCAGATATCGTGGAAGCCGAACCGAGCGCATGGCACAGTTTGAAGTGGCAGAATGCCATTCACGTCGAGGGCACAAAGTCGGGTGCGAAGGTGAAGATCCACGGGATCAACAGCGAGCTCCCAATTTTCGCCGTTGACGATGAATTGGACATCGATTTCAAGGGTAGCGGTGACGTTTCCGTGCGGCGGCGCGGCGATTCCTACCCCGACATGGAAGTGGTCCAGTACAAGCGCGGGCAGCATGCGTCGATGCTCGCCTTCGATCCAATGTCATCGGAGACGGGTCTCCCCGCGGCTCCATTCTGGCCCAAGATGGACAGCACTTGGGTCTCCGGAAAGTGCACGGAAGGTTGCTAGCTATTTCTGAGGCAAGCTGCCGATCGGTTGGCGGGTCCACCTTCCGATGGATTGCCACCTGCGCCGCTCGCTATGCCGTGGTCTTCATGGTTGGCTGGATGGCGATATCGCTGACGGCTCCCAGGATGTCGGACCGGGCTGGAGGTTACGGCGCCCGGAAGACTTTGTGGGGATCTTTTCTGGGATACATGGAAGGGGCTCCAGGGATGTTCCTGATGATCGGAGTCCCATCCCTGATGTTGCTGGCGCTGATTTCCAGGAGAAGAGGAACCTCTGCGCCTGATGAGTTCAGGGCATTTGCTGCGGCGCTCCTTGTCATCCCTGCGTTGGTGCTTTTCCTGGTCGGCACATGGGTGATGGTTGCCATCCAGGTTGTGGTGCAGATTCTCTTTGCGGCGATCATCATGCCGATTGTCAGGAGAAAGGAAATCTTCTAGGGCCGTTGAAGTGCGTGGCCGGTTAAATTAGGCCGCGAGCAGTTTATGCAGGCGCGGGGGGGGGGGGGTGGGGGGGGTGGTTGTGGGAGGTCTTGGGGGGCGCGAGCTGGCGCGGTGGCCCGGCGGAGCGGTCGGCGGGGCTG
>NZ_JBHWIR010000060.1:36498-37695 GCF_042731835.1 Kitasatospora sp. NPDC059817
GGTTTTTCAACTTTATATTTGTCGGGCGGTGTTTGGGGGGGGGGTTTTTAATTGGCGGGGGGTTTTTTTTTGCGGGGGGGGGGGGGGGGTTTCCCACCCCCCGGGGTTTTGCGTGGGCGGGCGGCCGTCTCGTCGCGCGAGCGCAAGGGGAACGTGTCGTGCTCGGGTCGGTCAGGCGCTGATGCGCCGCCGGTGCTGCACGGGGGCGGGGGCCGGCGCCTGGATCGGGGCCGGGGTGCGGCCGGCGAGGCGGCAGCCGAGGCAGTGGGGGTGGCCCTGGCGGCCGGCCGGGTCGGGGGTGCGCCAGGGCCGGTGGGCGGGCGGGCGCGGGCCGGTGGGTTTGCCCCAGCCGGCGAGGTGGAGCAGCCAGCTGGCGAGCGCGCCGAGGGCGGTGAGGATCCCGCCGGCCCAGAGCCCGGCGGCCGAGCCGAGGACGAGGGCCGCGCCCGCGACGGTGAAGCCGAGGATCGCGATGACGGAGCCGGTCCAGCCGGCGATGGTGTGCCCCATGTCGTGGTCGCCGTGTGCGCTCATTGCTCCTCGTTTGGTGTGATGGGCGGGTCGGGATGGACGGGTCGGCCGTTTATCTCACAAGCTAAGTAACTTAGATGCTAAGGAGATATCGAGTGAAGGGCAAGCCGCGCCCCCGGGCGACGCCCGAGCAGGCGCTCTACGCGATGGACCGGATGATCGCGCTGGCGCAGTTCGGCCAGCAGGACATCGCCGCCCGGCTCGGCCTCAACGTCACCGACCTGACCTGCCTCGGCTTCGTCATCGAGGCCGCGATGGCCGGGGAACCGCTGGCCGCCGGCGACCTCGCCGAGCGCGCGCAGCTGACCACCGGCGCCGTGACCGGCGTGCTCAACCGGCTGGAGAAGACCGGCTACGCCCGCCGCGAGGCCGACCCGGCCGACCGTCGGCGCGTCCGCGTGGTGATGGCGGAGGACGCGCAGCAGCGCATCCTCCAGGTCTACGGCCCGTTCTACGAGCGGATCGGCGCGCTGTTCGCCGACTACACGCCGGACGAGACCGCGGTGATCGCCGACTGGTTCACCCGGGCCAAGGGGGTGCTGGGGGAGTCGCTGGACGAGATCCGGGCCGACATGCCGTAGCGGGGGGCCCCCCCGGGGGGGGGGGGCGGCGCGGGCCCGGCGCGTCGCGGGGGGCGGGGGCGGTCGGGCTCCGCCCGCGGGCGGC
>NZ_JBHWIR010000060.1:37705-41560 GCF_042731835.1 Kitasatospora sp. NPDC059817
CGGGCGCGGGGCGCCGCGCCCGGCGCGGGCGGGGGGGGGGGGGGGGGGGGGGGGGCCCGCGCCGCCCCGCGGCCGCCCCCCCGGCGCCCCCGGCCGGGGGGGGGGCCCCCCCCCCCGCCACGGTCTCGGAGCAGCGTCTCGGTGCAGCGTCGTGGAGCAGCGTCGCGGGGCGACGTCTTGGTGCAGCGCCTCAGGCCGGCGTCTCAGGGCAGGTACGTCACCTCGGGGAAGGCCGCGGACGGGCCGTCGAGGAGACGGCTGGGGCGGTGCCGCAGGTGCAGGTCGAAGAAGGCCACCGGGTACGCCTGCTGGATCTTCACCGCGCGGGCCGGGTCGAGGGTGCCGATCATGTCCCGGACCTGTTCGTCGGTCAGGCCGAGGAGCTTGGCGGCCTGCGGGATCAGCACCTGGTCGTCGCCGTACGAGACGTGCACGGCGCCCTGGGCCTGGACGTCGAGCCGCCAGCCGCGCAGGTGCGGCCAGAACTCGGCGACGGCCGGCTGGCCGGCCCGGGTGAACGCGGCGGTCATCATCATGAACGGCCGGTCCAGGTCGGTGGTGATGGTCGGCTGCATCGGGCCGTCCAGGCTCAGCCCGGCGCGGACGCGCCGGTCGGCGAGCATGGTGTAGGCGGTGGCCGTGCCGCCCTTGGACCAGCCGAACATGCCGATCCGGTCCGGGTCGAGGGCGTGCAGCAGGCCGGCGGGCAGCGGCCTGCCGTCGGTGTCGGGGTTGCGCCCGGCGGCGAGGGCGTCGACCTGGTCGAGGAGGAAGCGGATGTCCGCGGCGAAGTCCTTCGGCCCCATCGGGATGCTCCGGTCCGGGGTGAGGACCAGGCCGTCGGGGAACTCGGTGATCGCGTCGCGGGTGTGGTCGACGGTGACCACCACGTAGCCGTGGCTGGCGAGTTCCTGGACCATCACGGTGTGGTCGGCGCGGTGGCTGTGCGCGCCGTGCGAGTAGACGACGACGGGCAGGCGGCGGCCCGCGCGGTGGACCGGGGCGCCCACGCGGCCGGAGGTGAGCGGGGCGAGGGCGGGGTCGATGGCGAAGCCCGTGTCCGCGAGGAACGCCCGCAGTGCGCCGTCGGCCATCCAGGGCGCGAGCGGGTACTCCCCGGCCTCGCGGGCGGGGTACCAGACGCTCGCCATCAGCTCGCGGAACCGGCCCGGGCCGGCCAGCGGGTCCGGGCGGGAGGCGTCGAGCAGGTGCAGCGGGACGGTGCCCACGGGGTGCGGCCCGGTGGGCTCGGGCAGGGTGAGCCGCGCCGGGCCGCCGGCGGCGGTGGCGGCGGACCCGGGGGTGGCGGCCCTGCCCGTTGCCCACGCGGGGCGGGCGAGGGCGAGCGGTGCGGCGGCCCCGGTGGCTCCGGCGGCCAGTGCAGCCCCCAGCAGGCGGCGGCGCGTCATGGCGTGTCGGCTCGTGAACGGCGTGGTGGTCATGGGCCCTCCCTGGGTGTGCTGGACAGAACCGGGCCGAGGCGCACGGTCTTCGCAGGTGCGGCCGTCGTTCGACACCGGACGGCCGGGGAAGCGCCCCTGACGGACCGTCCGATGGATCTCCGTGCACCTGAACGGAAGGCTGTCATCGCGGCGTACCCGGCCACATCCGACCACCGGATGACGGTGCGGGGGCGCGCATTGGCCCGGGGGTTTACATCCGTGGGCTGATGCGGCGGCGTGCCGGGGCGGGGTGGCGCATAGCGTTCACGCTCAATCCAATGCAACGGGCGACGTGACTGACGTTGCGTTAAATCCGTAACTGTTGCAACGATAATGAGGTTCTGACCTGCGATGATGCTGATTGTGCGCAACATGCCTGTTGCCGTTAAGCGTGAAGGCAACGTAGCGTTTCCGTTGTCAGAAAGAACGAGCCACAGGAGAGCATCATGCAGAAGTTCGCCACCCCCGCCCCGGTCTCCGCCGTCCTCGACATCCCCGCCGGGCGCATCCGGCTCATCGCCGCCGACCGGGCCGACACCACGGTCGAGGTCCTGCCCGCCGACGCCTCGAAGAGCCGCGACGTGAAGGCGGCGGAGCGGACCACCGTCGAGTACGCCGACGGCGTCCTGCGAATCGAGGCGGCGGCGGCCGAGAACCGGATCCTCGGCCAGTCCGGCACCGTCGAGGTGACCGTCCAACTGCCCGCCGGCTCCCGCATCCAGGCGAAGACGGCCAGCGCCGAACTCCGGGGCGTCGGACGCCTCGGCGACGTCACCTTCGAAGGCGCGCAGGCCTCGGTCAAGCTCGACGAGACCGCCGGCGCCCACCTCGCAGTCCTCGCCGGCGACATCTCCGTCGGCCGCCTCGACGGCCCCGCCGAGATCACCACCGCCAAGGGCGACATCCACATCACCGAAGCCGTGCACGGCACGATCACGCTGCGCACCGAGGCCGGCGACGTGTCCGTCGGCGCGGCCCGCGGCGTCTCCGCCTCCCTGGACGCCGGCACCACCTACGGCCGGATCCACAACACGCTCAAGAACACCGACGGCGCCGCCGCCGGCCTGAGCATCCACGCGACCACCGCCTACGGCGACATCACCGCCCGCAGCCTCTGAAGCCCCAGCCCCAGCCCCAGCCCGCACACTCCGATCGCGAGACAAGGAACAACCATGAGTGAATCCCGCTACGCCGCCGAGATCGCCGTCGAGATCGCCGCAGGTCAGGACCGCCCGGAGCTCCAGCAAGCCATCCAGGAGTTCGTCGACGCCGGTTTCGCCGGGATACAACTGCGCGTGCACGACGAGCACGGGGAGTGGGTCGGCAGCGCCGGGGTGCGCAAGCTGGGCGAGGCCGCGAAGCCGTCGGTGGACGGGAAGTTCTGGGTGGGCAGCACCACCAAGACCTTCGTCGCGACCCTGGTGCTGCACCTGGTGGCCGACGGCGCGATCGGGCTGGACACCCCGGTGGTCGACCACCTGCCGCAGTTCGGGCTGGACCGGCGGATCACCGTGCGGATGCTGCTCCAGCACACCAGCGGCCTGGCCAGCTACACCGGAGACCTCGAACCCGACGGGACGTTCATGCCGGGGATCCCCGCGATGGGCAAGGAGTGGGTGGACAACCGGTTCCACAGCTACCGGCCCGAGGAGCTCGTGCAGTTCGCCCTGTCCAAGCCGGCACGGTTCGAGCCGGGCACCGACCAGAGCTACTCCAACACCAACTACACGCTGGCCGTGCTCCTGATCGAGCAGGCCGCCGGCCGCCCGTACGCCGAGGAGATGCAGCGGCGGATCCTGCGGCCGCTCGGACTGCGGGACACCATGGTGCCGGGCGACTCGCCGGAGCTCCCCGCGCCGCACGCCCACGGCTACTACCGCTACCAGGACGGCGACCAGTGGAAGGTGGTCGACGTCGCCCGCCAGAACCTCTCCCTCCTGGTCGGCGCCGGCGACCTGATCTCGACCACCCGGGACCTCCGCACGTTCTTCGCCGCACTCCTGGGCGGCAAGCTCCTGCCCGCCCCCCTGCTGGACGAGATGCGCACGCCGCACGGGATGCTCGGCTACGGCCTGGGCCTGTTCGTCCAGGACCTCGGCCCCGACGGCGGCACCATCGTCCACCACAACGGCGGCGCCCCCGGCGGCTACGGGGCACTGATGATCGGCACCCCCGGCGGCAGCAAGACCCTGACCGCAGGGCTCACCACCGGCGACTCCGCATCCGACCCGGCACAGGAGTTCCCCAAGGCGCTGGACCGGCTCATCAAGGCGGTGTTCGGCGGCGGAGGCGGCGTGCGGGCCGAAAGCTGACGGCGTGCGGTTTCGGCGTAAGGAGTGGGAAGTCGGGGGGGCCCTCGTGCCACTCAGTGCGGTGAAGGGGTGGTGCCCCGGCGCCGAGCGGTGGTGTGGGG
>NZ_JBHWIR010000060.1:41570-43167 GCF_042731835.1 Kitasatospora sp. NPDC059817
TAGGGGGGGGTGGGGGGGGGGGGGGGGGGGGGGGGGCCCTACGGGGGCGGGGGGGGGTGTGGGGGTTCTGGGGGGGTTTGGGGGGGGGGCCTACTCCCCACTCCGTTCGTTGAAGGGGTGGTGCCCCGGCGCGCAGCGGTGGTGAGGTGGTGGTGAAGCGCGAAGTCGCGCTCCGGAAGGTGGTCGGCGTCGTCGCGTTAGCAGCGCGTTCCGCGATGGTGAAGCGGCGTGGCGTAATGCAGTTCCATGTCAGGCAAATTCCTTCCCCGAAGCGGGAGTTGGCTTCTGTTTACGCGCCGGAGGATTGTTGAGCTCCGGAGGTGGTGGTGCGGGCCGTCGAGGGGGACTTCGACTGGCGCGGGAAAACCCGCAGCGCCCTGGACGTACGCTGACCGTGGATTCGACGAGCACCGAGAGTGCTGGTTCGGATGCGGAGGGTTGGCCCGCAGGTCGGCCCGAATCAGTCGGTCGAACGGGTGGGTGATTATCGTGGGTGGCGTCGAGCGCACGGTCTTCGATGACGGCGAGACGGTGGAGAACTCCGACGGGGTCGCGGAGTTCTACGCTGCGGTGGGCAAGTTGATCAGGCTCTTCCGGGAGCGGGCCGGGATGACGCAGCGTGAGCTGGCCGACAGGCTCGGGTACAGCGAGGACCAGCTGGGGGCGGTCGAGCGCGGCAAGCGGACGCCGAGAATCGAGATCCTGACGAAGGCGGACGAAGTCCTCAACGCGGGTGGCGCGTTGAAGATCGTCGCGGACGACGTGATGAGGGCGAAAGTCCGGATCAGCACGCGGCACCCGGCGTTCTCCAAGGCCTTCACGTTCGAGGAGAACCGGGCGATCGAGATCCACGACTACAGCACGATGGCCATCCCGGGGCTTCTCCAGACCGAGGCATACATCCGAGCCCTGTACGAAATGCGTCGACCGCTGCTCTCCGAGAAGCAGATCGATGAGTGGGTGGCCGCGCGGTTGGCTCGGAAGGCGATCCTCGAACGATGGCCTCTGCCGGTCGTGAGCTGGGTCATCGACGAGAGCGTGTTGAGGCGCCCGCTGGGTGGGTGGGATGTCCACAAGGAGCAGCTCCAGCACCTTCTGAAGGTGGGGCAGATGCGAGGCCCGGAGTTGCAGGTCATGTCGCTGGACAGGATGCAGCACTCCGGCATGGGGGGCTCGTTCACCCTCCTGACGCCGCCGGGTCGCTCGCAGATCGCGTACGTGGCCGTTCAGCACGTCAACCGGCTGATCACGGATCCCGAGGAAGTCCGTAATATGGCGGCACGGTACAGCAGTATCCGCGCCCAGGCCCTGGGCCTGAGGGAGTCCCTGGCCCTGATCGAGAAGATTCTGGGGGAAGTATGAGCACCCAGCTGGCATGGTTCAAGAGCAGTCACAGCACCAATGAGGATGCCAACTGCGTCGAGGTCGCCGAGACGCCCGGCACTGTTCACGTGCGTGATTCCAAGGACAAGAGCGGCCCGCAGCTGACGTTCGGGCCGACTGCGTGGCAGGCGTTCGTGGCGTTCGCTGCGGCCGCCGAGGTCTGATTCGGCGTCGGCGTTCCGTCGGGAGATGACGGCCAATCGGCGGACGGGCG
>NZ_JBHWIR010000061.1:0-13954 GCF_042731835.1 Kitasatospora sp. NPDC059817
CCCGCTGTCACACCCCGCGCCGGACGTCTCGGGTCCTTGGGGGTCTCGTGGGCTCGGTGTGGTGTTTACGAGACCGGCCTCGTGCCGGGCCCGCTGCCTGCCCGGACGTCACCGCCGGGACGTCACCGCCAGGTCGCCCGGCCGCTGCCTGGGGTTATCGATTTTGGAGCCGGGGCCGGCGTCGGGTAATGTTCTTTCTGCGCCGCCCGGGAGGGAACGGACGAGGGAGCGAAACCCTCCACCCGGCCCCGAACGAGAGGCGCAACGCCTGAGAAGGCCCCGACAGGGGTTCAACTCTGGTGGGGTATGGTGTAATTGGCAGCACGAGTGATTCTGGTTCATTTAGTCTAGGTTCGAGTCCTGGTACCCCAGCGCAGTACGCAAGTCCAGCAGTACAAGTGAAGAACAAGCCCCCGTTGTGTAGCGGCCTAGCACGCTGCCCTCTCACGGCAGTAGCGCCGGTTCGAATCCGGTCGGGGGTACTGATCCCGCAAGGGATCACCTGGAAAGCCCCCGTTGTGTAGCGGCCTAGCACGCTGCCCTCTCACGGCAGTAGCGCCGGTTCGAATCCGGTCGGGGGTACTGATCCCGCAAGGGATCGCCAGGAAGCCCCCGTTGTGTAGCGGCCTAGCACGCTGCCCTCTCACGGCAGTAGCGCCGGTTCGAATCCGGTCGGGGGTACTTCAGAGCATGAAGCCGGTGGGTTATCCCATCGGCCCTTGCTTTGCGTTGGGGTATGGTGTAATTGGCAGCACGAGTGATTCTGGTTCATTTAGTCTAGGTTCGAGTCCTGGTACCCCAGCCAGAAATTCAAGGCCCCGGTTTCCGGGGTCTTTTTTTGTATTTCCCGGAGCATTCCGAAGGGCCCCGCGCGGTGGTGCTGCGCGGGGCCCTTTCCGGATGGCGGCGGTCAGCCGCGGCGGAGGGCCTCGGTGAGCCGGTTCGCGGCCTCGATGATGGCCTGGGCGTGCAGGCGGCCCGGGTGACGGGTCAGCCGCTCGATCGGGCCGGAGACGGAGACGGAGGCCACCACGCGGTTGGAGGGGCCGCGCACGGGAGCGGAGACGGACGCGACGCCCGGCTCGCGCTCGCCGATCGACTGGGCCCAGCCGCGCCGGCGGACGCCGCTGAGCGCGGTGGCGGTGAAACGGGCGCCCTGGAGGCCGCGGTGGAGCCGCTCGGGCTCCTCCCAGGCCAGCAGGACCTGGGCGGCCGAGCCGGCCTTCATCGGCAGGGTGCTGCCGACCGGGACGGTGTCCCGCAGGCCGGAGAGCCGCTCGGCGGCGGCTACGCAGATCCGCATCTCGCCCTGGCGGCGGTAGAGCTGTGCGCTCTCGCCGGTGACGTCGCGCAGGTGGGTCAGGACCGGGCCCGCGGTGGCGAGCAGCCGGTCCTCGCCCGCCGCGGCGGAGAGTTCGGAGAGACGGGGGCCGAGGATGAATCGCCCCTGCATGTCCCTGGTGACCAGACGGTGGTGTTCGAGTGCGACGGCGAGCCGGTGGGCCGTGGGGCGCGCCAGACCGGTGGCGGCGACCAGCCCCGCCAACGTGGCGGGGCCCGACTCCAGTGCGCTCAGCACCAGAGCGGCCTTGTCGAGAACGCCGACGCCGCTAGAGTTGTCCATGCCCTAAGACTGCAGTCTCATTCCGCGAGACGCAAGTTCAATCTTCCGGGAAAAGCGCCACTCTGGATGCAGCAGCCCGGGAGGCATCCAGGATGCGACCTCACCAGAGTGTCCGCATCGTGGACAGCGATCCGGCGTGCAGGTCGCGCGAACGCGCCCGCCACAGGGCGGCGGGAGCTCCGACCTCGACGACACGAGAAGGCCGGCAACGCGGCCGGCTGGAGGGAATCCGATGGGACGGACACTCGCAGAGAAGGTCTGGGACGACCACGTCGTGCGGCGCGCGGAGGGAGAGCCCGACCTGCTCTTCATCGACCTCCACCTGCTCCACGAGGTGACCAGCCCGCAGGCCTTCGACGGGCTGCGGCTGGCCGGCCGGACGGTCCGCCGCACCGATCTGACGATCGCCACCGAGGACCACAACACCCCCACCGTGGACATCGACAAGCCGATCGCCGACCCGGTGTCCAAGGTGCAGTTGGAGACGCTGCGCCGCAACGCCGCCGAGTTCGGCGTCCGGATCCACTCGCTCGGCGACATCGAGCAGGGCGTCGTGCACGTGGTCGGCCCGCAGCTGGGCCTGACCCAGCCCGGCATGACCGTGGTCTGCGGCGACTCCCACACCTCGACCCACGGCGCCTTCGGCGCACTGGCGTTCGGCATCGGCACCAGCCAGGTCGAGCACGTGCTGGCCACCCAGACGCTGCCGCTGGCGCCCTTCCGGACCATGGCCGTCACGGTCGAGGGCGAACTGCCCGAGGGCGTCACCGCCAAGGACCTGATCCTGGCCGTGATCACCAAGATCGGCACCGGCGGCGGCCAGGGATACGTCCTGGAGTACCGCGGTTCGGCGATCCGGGGCCTGTCCATGGAAGCCCGGATGACCATCTGCAACATGTCCATCGAGGCCGGCGCCCGGGCGGGCATGATCGCCCCGGACGAGACCACCTTCGACTACCTCAAGGGCCGTCCGCACGCCCCGCAGGGCGAGGACTGGGACGCCGCCGTCGCGTACTGGTCGACCCTGGGCACCGACGAGGACGCGGTCTTCGACCACGAGATCTTCATCGACGCGGCCGCGCTGACCCCGTTCGTCACCTGGGGCACCAACCCCGGCCAGGGCGCCCCGCTGGGCTCCGACGTGCCGGACCCGGCCTCCTTCGCCGACCCGCAGGAGCGCGCGGCCGCCGAGAGCGCCCTCGCCTACATGGGCCTGGAGGCCGGCACCCCGCTGCGCGAGGTCACCGTCGACGCCGTCTTCGTCGGCTCCTGCACCAACGGCCGGATCGAGGACCTGCGCGCCGCCGCCGCCGTCGTGGAGGGCCGCCGGATCGCCGACGGCGTACGGATGCTGGTCGTCCCCGGCTCCGTCCGGGTCGCCCTGCAAGCCGTGGAGGAGGGCCTGGACAAGGTGTTCACCGCGGCCGGCGCCGAGTGGCGCCACGCGGGCTGCTCGATGTGCCTGGGCATGAACCCCGACCAGCTCGCCCCCGGTGAGCGCTGCGCCTCCACCTCGAACCGCAACTTCGAGGGCCGGCAGGGCAAGGGCGGCCGGACCCACCTGGTGTCCCCGCAGGTCGCCGCCGCGACCGCCGTCCTGGGCCGTCTGGCCGCACCGTCCGATCTGCCCTCCGACCTGGCGGACACCAACGTGGCTGTGGAGGCCTGAGAACCATGGAGAAGTTCACCACCCACACCGGCCGGGCCGTTCCGCTGCGGCGCTCGAACGTGGACACCGACCAGATCATCCCGGCCCACTGGCTCAAGAAGGTCACCCGTTCCGGTTTCGAGGGCGGCCTTTTCGAGGCCTGGCGCAAGGACGAGTCGTTCATCCTCAACCGGCCCGAGCGACAGGGCGCCACGGTCCTGGTGGCCGGCCCGGAGTTCGGCACCGGCTCCTCCCGCGAGCACGCCGTCTGGGCGCTGCAGAACTACGGCTTCCACGCGGTCATCTCGTCGCGCTTCGCGGACATCTTCCGTGGGAATTCCCTGAAGAACGGACTGCTGACGGTCGTCCTGCCGCAAGAGACCGTGGAACGGCTCTGGGCGCTCACCGAGAGTAACCCTTCGGCCGAGATCACCGTTGATCTGGAAGCCCGCGAAGTCCGGGCCGAGGGCGTCACCGCGTCTTTCGAACTGGACGACAACGTCCGGTGGCGGCTGCTCAACGGGCTGGACGACATCAGCATCACCCTGCGGAACGAGGCCGACATCGCGACCTTCGAAGCGACCCGTCCGGCCTTCAAGCCCCGTACTCTGCCGGTTGCCTGAGATCCCCTCAGAACAAGCATTCTGGCGATCCACCGGATGGCCCGCCTCCCCTTCGGGGGGGCGGGCCATCCGCCGTTCCGGAGCACGAGTTAGCGCCGCGGCCCACCCCGGATTGCCCATTTGGCTTTGCCGGAGAGGGCCCCGCGCAAGTACAACTGCGGGTAGATGGCACAATCAGTACATGCACCGGCACCATGAACCTCCGTACGCGGGCGGCGAACCCGCGGCTCCGGAGTCCGTGGGCCGGGGATCCGAACGCCGAATTGACGATCGGCCGGACGTCGCCTCCGCACCAGCTGAGGGGCCGGACGACCAGGAAGTCGCAGCGCTCTACGCGCTTGTGGCCGAGCGGTTGAAGCAAGCTCACGCCCGCGTGCATGCGCTGAACGTGTCTGCCGATGCAAAGACCGCTCTCTCCCGTCAACTCCTCATCGTCACCGAGACCGCCAAGCGCGATCTTCCGGAGGCGGCAAGGCGGTTGAGTCGCTTTGTACATGACCTCGACGAGGGGCGCCCGCCCGTCGCCTGAGGTCGCCGACGCGCAAATCCATTGCGACACTAGGGTGATTCGCGCGTTTGGTAATTGAAAGTCCGCAGATACATACCTAACGTGCGAAAAGAACGGATGGAATCATCCGGCGCCCGTTTCCGAAGGGGAAGACGTGAACAAGGCTCAGCTTGTCGAAGCGGTGGCCGAGCAGCTGGGCGGTCGCAAGGCTGCCGCAGAGGCCGTCGACGCAGTGCTCGACACCATGGTCCGTGCCGTTGTGGCCGGTGACCGGGTTTCGGTCACTGGTTTCGGCACCTTCGAGAAGGTGGAGCGCTCCGCGCGCTTCGCCCGCAACCCGCAGACCGGCGAGAAGGTCAAGGTCAAGAAGACCTCGGTGCCCCGCTTCCGTCCCGGCCAGGGCTTCAAGGACCTGGTCAGCGGCAGCAAGAAGCTGCCGAAGGAAGGCCCCTCGGTGAAGAAGGCCCCCAAGGGCTCCCTCACCCCGGGCAAGAGCGGCGTCGCCGCCACCCCGGCCGCCAAGCGCGCCGCGACCAAGCGTGCCGCCACGGCCGCCGCCGCCGCTGCTCCGGCCAAGAAGGCCGCCGCCAAGAAGGCGACCACCACGGCCGCGGCCAAGAAGACCACCGCGACCGCGACCAAGAAGACGGCCGCCGCCGCCAAGAAGGCGACCACCACCGCCGCCGCGAAGAAGACCACCGCGACCGCGACCAAGAAGACGGCCGCCGCCGCCAAGAAGGCGACCACCACCGCCGCCGCCAAGAAGACCACCGCGACCGCCAAGAAGGCGACCGCGACGGCCAAGAAGACGGCTCCGGCGAAGAAGACCGCCACCCGCAAGACCACCGCGCGCAAGACCTCTGCCAAGTAGTCCCGCGCAGCGGTCCTCGGACGGCCTTCGGCAGAGAGCCGCGGCACCCCCCCTCCGTGAATTACGGAGACCGGGTCGCCGCGGCTCTTTCGATTTCCGGGCGCTTAGTCAGGATTCTCCGACCGACGGTGACCAGGCACGGAACGCGAAGGCGGACGTGCCGGACGGCGGGGGAGGAGCAGCGGGGGGACGGCCAGCGGAGGGCGGTCAGCCCGCGGCGGGGTCGGGGAAGGTCTGCAGCGTCACGAAGACCACCCGGCGGGCCTCGCCGGCGCCCTCGGTGCGGATCCGCACCCGCTGGCCCGGCCGCAGCAGTCGCAGACCGCCGGCGTCGAAGGCGGCCGCGTCGAACGGCACCGGGGTCCCGTCGTCGAGCAGCACGGAGCCGGCCCGGGTGGCGGGGTCGAAGGTGAACGCGGTGGCCTGCATGGCAGCAGCATAGCGAGCGGCCCCGACCGGCCGGACGGCGTCCCGCGGGACGCCGGTCAGGCCCGTGCCAGCCGGGCGAACAGACTGCTGGTGTACGGGCCGAGGCCGAGCACCGCGGCCTCGCCGAGGTCCGCGCCGGTGTCGACGTCCCGGCGCACCGACTCCACGTCCGCCAGGCGCAGTTCGAGTGCTCCGCCGGCCGCGTGCCGGGCCCGTGAGCCGTCCCCGAAGGCGGGGGAGAGCGGGCGCCCGGGGGTGCAGGCGAGCAGCGTGGTGCCGAGGCCGGGGGAGTCCGGCAGGAAGGCCCGGCCGTCCGGTGGCACCGCGCCCAGCACCCGGGCCAGTTCGACCGGGCGCAGGGCCGGCAGGTCCGCCGAGAGGGCGGCCAGCGGCGAGCGCGGGGCGAGTGCCAGGGCGGCCGCCGCGCCGTGTACCAGCGCCTCGTTGAGGCCCTCGCCGGGTTCGTCGGCGACCACCACCGCGCCCAGCGCCGCCAGCCGGGCGCCGGCCGCCGCGTCCCGGGTGACCACCAGGACCCGGGCGACGCCCGGGGTGGCCAGCGCGGCGGTGGCGGTGTCGAGCGCGAAGGACAGCGCGAGGTCCGCCCGGTGCGGCCCGGCGTACGGGGCCAGTCGGCTCTTCGCGAGGGCGAGCGGCTTGAGCGGCAGCACCAGCGACCAGTCGGTGGTGGGTGCGGGGGGCGCGACGGGCCCGTTGGGGCGTACGGTGTCCTGGGTCATCGGCGTCATTGTGACGCCGGTCCCGGAGCCCTCGCCAGGCCGTCCGATCTGTGCGGACGTGCGTTTGATCACGCCTGCCGGGCGGGTTGGTGCGGTCGCTCGACAGCCGGTGAGCAGCCGGGCGAGACTGTTCCGCACCCGTGATCCGGGCACCGGTCCCGTACCGGTGCGCGGTACCGGGAGGTTATGACCGCGGCACCCCACGTGCCGCTTCGGATGAGGAGGACCTGGGGTGGCCCGCCGCTCGTACGCCAAGTTCGGCAACGCCGACTACGGCATCTGGTACCGCTTCGCGGCCGTGCTGGTGAAGCCGGTGACGACCGCGCTGGTGAAGCCCGACTGGCGGGGCTGGGAGCACCTTCCGAAGGAAGGCGGCTTCATCGCCGCGGTGAACCACAATTCGATCATCGACCCGGTGATCTACGCGCACTGGCAGTACAACAGCGGCCGTCCGCCGCGCATTCTCGGCAAGTCCTCGCTGTTCTCGATTCCCTTCATCGGATTCATGCTGCGCAAGACCGGCCAGATTCCGGTGTTCCGCGAGTCCACCGATGCCGCGCAGGCTTTCCGGGCCGCTATCGACGCCGTCAACGGCGGCCAGTGCGTGCAGTTCTACCCGGAGGGCACGCTCACCCGGGACCCGGACCTGTGGCCGATGACCGGCAAGAGCGGCGTCGCCCGGGTCGCGCTGATGACCGGCGCGCCGGTCATCCCGGTCGCGCACTGGGGAGCGCACGAGATCATCCCGCCGTACGGCCGGCCGGGCTTCGGGAAGGGCAAGTTCAACCTCTTCCCGCGCCACCGGGTCACCGTGGCGGCGGGACCTGCGGTGGACCTGAGCAAGTACCGGGGCCAGGAGCTCACCGCCCAGGTGCTGGGCGACGCCACCGAGGACATCATGACGGCGATCACCGCCGTGCTGGCCGACGTCCGCGGCGAGGAGCCGCCGGCCGAGCGCTACGACATGCGCAAGGCCGCCCGGAACCGCGCCGCCGCGGCCGCCGCCGAACGCCGGCGCGCCAAGGGCGGAAACGACGACGAGGAGGGCGGCCGGTGACCCGCTGCGCAGTGATGGGGACGGGCTCGTGGGGCACCGCCTTCGCGATGGTGCTGGCCGACGCGGGCAGTGACGTCGTCCTGTGGGCCCGCCGCCAGGAACTCGTCGACGCCATCAACACCACGCACGAGAACCCGGACTACCTGCCGGGCGTGCCGCTGCCGGGCTCCGTCCGGGCCACCACCGACGCCGCCGAGGCGCTGGCCGGCGCCGACTTCGCCGTCCTGGTGGTGCCCTCGCAGACGCTGCGCGACAACCTGGCCGCCTGGACGCCGCTGATCGAGCCGCAGACCGTGCTGGTGAGCCTGATGAAGGGCATCGAACTCGGCACCGCCAAGCGGATGAGCGAGGTGATCGACGAGGTCACCAAGGTCGGCCCGGAGCGCGTCGCAGTGGTCAGCGGGCCCAACCTGGCCCGGGAGATCGCCAACCGGCAGCCCGCCGCCAGCGTCGTCGCCTGTGCGGACGAGGCGGTCGCCAAGCGGCTCCAGGCGGCCTGCCACACGCCGTACTTCCGCCCGTACACCAACACCGACGTGCTGGGCTGCGAGCTCGGCGGCGCGGTCAAGAACGTGATCGGCCTGGCGGTCGGCATGGCGGCCGGTATGGGGCTCGGCGACAACACCAAGGCGACGCTGATCACCCGCGGGCTGGCCGAGACCACCCGGCTCGGCGAGGTGCTCGGCGCCGACCCGCACACCTTCGCCGGGCTCGCCGGGATGGGCGACCTGGTCGCCACCTGCTCCTCGCCGCTGTCGCGCAACAACACCTTCGGCATGAACCTGGGCCGGGGCATGTCGCTCGCGGAGACCATCGCGGCGACCCGGCAGACCGCGGAGGGCGTCAAGTCCTGCGAGTCGGTGCTCGACCTGGCCCGGCGCAACGGCGTCGACATGCCGATCGTCGAGGCGGTGGTGGACGTCGTGCACAACGGGCGGCCCACCCAGGAGGCGCTCCAGGCCCTGATGTCCCGTTCGGCGAAGGCCGAGCGGCGCTGAGCGGCGCTGACGGCGCGGCGGTGGTCCGGGGCGGTGGCCGGGGGCGGCTGACGCCCCGGAAACCCTTCGCACGGTAGTCTCAAACCCGATATGAGCATCGAACAGTCCTCCCCGAACCCGTCCGCTGCGAAGCCGCGCGTCGCGCTGGTCTTCGGCGGACGCAGCTCCGAGCACGGCGTCTCGGTGGTCACCGCCGGCAGCGTGCTCAAGGCGATCGACCGCGAGAAGTACGAGGTGCTCCCGATCGGGATCACCCCCGAGGGCCGCTGGGCGCTGGTCAGCGACGAGCCCGCCCGGATGGCCATCACCGACGGCCGGATGCCGGACGTCACGGGCGTCGCCGAGTCCGTGGACGGGCAGGTCGCGCTGCCGATCGCCCCGGGCGACCGGGAGGTCGTCCTGAGCGAGCCGGGAAGCACCCCCAAGGCCCTCGGCGAGGTCGACGTGGTGTTCCCGCTGCTGCACGGCCCCTGGGGCGAGGACGGCACCCTGCAAGGCCTGCTGGAGCTGTCCGGCGTGCCCTACGTCGGCAACGGCGTGCTCTCCAGCGCGGTCGGCATGGACAAGGAGTTCACCAAGCGGATCCTGGCCTCGCACGGCCTGGGCGTCGGCCGGTACACCATCGTGCGGCCGCGTGACTGGGAGAGCGAGGCCGGCCGCGCCGCGGTGCGCGAGCGGGCCGCCGAACTCGGCCTGCCGCTGTTCGTGAAGCCCTGCCGGGCCGGTTCCAGCATGGGCATCACCAAGGTCAAGGACCTCGCCGACCTCGACGCCGCGATCGAGGAGGCCCGCCGGCACGACCCCAAGCTGATCATCGAGGCCGGCGTGAGCGGCCGCGAGATCGAGTGCGGCGTGCTGGAGACCGAGGACGGCCCGAAGGCCAGCCTCCCGGCCGAGGTGCTGGTCGGCGACGGCTTCGACTTCTACGACTTCGAGGCCAAGTACATCGACTCGTCCGAGGTGCAGATCCCGGCGAAGCTCGACGACGGGCAGACCGCCGAGATCCGCCGCCAGGCGGTGGCCGCGTTCGACGCGCTCGGCTGCGAGGGCCTGGCCCGGGTGGACTTCTTCCTGCTGGAGGACGGCACCTGGATGGTCAACGAGATCAACACCATGCCCGGCTTCACCCCGATCTCGGCCTACCCGAAGATGTGGGAGGCCACCGGGCTGTCCTACCCGGAGCTGATCGACCGGCTGCTCCAGGCGGCGCTGCGCCGCTCGACCGGCCTGCGGTAGCCGCGCGCGGACGACGGAGGGCGGGCCGGGAAGCTCCCGGCCCGCCCTCTCGGCGCCCCTCGCGGGCTCAGCCCGGGATGGTGGCCTTCACCGCGCCGGTGAGGGCGGCGGCCGGGTCCAGCGGGCTGGCGTAGACGCCGGCCGGGGAGGTCACCTCGACGTACGCCGCACGCATGGTCGCGACGAAGCGGTAGCCGCCGTCGTCCAGCTTCTGCGACCACCACGTGAGGTCGTCGACCGTCGGCGACATGTCCGCGGCGTGCGGGCCGTTCAGCTCGTCCGGGCGGTCGATCCCGCAGCGCAGCACCGTCCGGGGTGTGGTGTCCCACGCGGCCACGTACGGAGAGGCGGGCGACGGGTCCTTGCGGGCGTGGCCGAGCAGCTCCTGCGGCAGGGCCGCGGCCAGCGCGCGGCAGTACTCGGCCGCCTTGCCGCCCGGCCGGGGGGCCGCCACCGATTCGTCGGCGGAGCCCCAACTGCCGAGCAGCACGACGACCGTGCAGGTCAGGGCGAGCGGCAGGGCCAGCCAGCGGACGGGCGCCGGCAGTGCCGTCAGCGCCCGGGGGATTCGGAGTTCTCTGGCCACCCGCCGATGGTAGCCGGGCCTTACAGGTGCACCACCGGACAGGTGAGGGTGCGGGTGATGCCCTCCACCTGCTGGACCTTGGCCACCACCAGGCGGCCCAGGTCGTCCACGGTGTCGGCCTCGGCCCGGACGATGACGTCGTACGGGCCGGTGACGTCCTCGGCCTGGAGGACGCCGGGAATCTCGGAGATCGACTGGGCCACGGCGGTGGCCTTGCCGACCTCGGTCTGGATCAGGATGTATGCCTGTACCACGGGGACCTCCGGCGGCCGGTTACGGGGATCGCCGCCGTGAGCGCCCGGACGGTCGTCGGGGTGGGAACGGGCTCACCGGCAGTCTGATCACCACGCTACCGCGCGGTGGGCCGGGGAGGGGAGACCCCGACACCCCGGAAGGGCGTACGCTGCGCGCGGGGGCGCGACGGGGACGAGTTCAGTATGGACATGCGAGAGGACGGCAGATGCAGGGGACCGTGGGCGAGCTCGGCGAGTTCGGTCTCATCAGGGAGCTGACCGCCCGGGTGCCGCTCACCGACGCGGTCGACCTCGGCCCCGGTGACGACGCCGCGGTGGTGAAGGCCCCGGACGGCCGGGTGGTGGCCACCACGGACGTCCTGATCGAGAACCGGCACTTCCGCCGGGACTGGTCCACCGCCTACGACGTGGGCCGCAAGGCCGCCGCCCAGAACCTCGCCGACGTGGCCGCCATGGGAGCGGTGCCCACCGCGATACTGCTCGGCCTGGTCGCCCCCGCCGACCTGCCCACCACCTGGGCCACCGAGCTGATGGACGGGCTGCGCGACGAGTGCCAGGTGGCCGGGGCGACGGTGGTCGGCGGCGACGTGGTGCGCGGCGACACCGTCACGCTGGCCATCACGGCGCTCGGCGACCTCCAGGGGCGCGCCCCGGTGACGCGCGCCGGTGCGCAGGTCGGCGACGTGGTCGCGGTGACCGGCTGGCTCGGCTGGTCGGCCGCCGGACTCACCGTGCTGCAACGCGGCTTCCGCTCCCCCCGCGCCTTCGTCGAGGCGCACCGCCGGCCCGAGCCGCCGTACCACGCGGGCCCGGCCGGCGCCGAGTTGGGCGCGACCTCGATGATCGACGTGAGCGACGGACTGGTCGCCGACCTCGGCCACGTGGCCCGGGCCAGCGCGGTGGACATCGACCTGAAGGCCGCCGACTTCGACGTCCCGGCGCAGATGGCCGACATCGGACAGGCGGTCGGGGTGGACCCGTTGGTCTGGGTGCTGTCCGGCGGCGAGGACCACGCGATCGTGGCGACCTTCCCGCGCGGGGTCCAACTCCCGGCCCGCTGGCGGGTGGTGGGCGAGGTGACCGGCCGCCCCCGGGGCAGCCGCAGCGGCCGGGTGACGGTGGACGGCGCGCCCTGGGACCGGGTCGGCGGCTGGGACCACTTCGCCGAGTGACGGGCGGCCGCGCCGATTGTCGTACGGCACACGGCGGGTGACCCCCGGACACCGGCGCGCGGCGGGCGGCGCGTGACCCCCGCACTCGCGGCGCACGGGCTTCGCGGGTCCGTTTTGCGTAGGCTGGCGACAACCGAGCCCGCCCGCCGTCTGCTGTGGGTGGTCTGAACCACTGCGAGCGGGAGCGCACCCAGTCATGCGTATCGGTGTACTGACCAGCGGCGGCGACTGCCCCGGCCTCAACGCGGTGATCCGCTCCGTCGTGCACCGGGGCACGGACGTGCACGGCGACGAGATCGTCGGCATCCTGGACGGCTTCCTCGGCCTGATCGAAGGCCGCACCCGGCCGGTCTCGCACGACGACGTCACCGGCCTGCTCACCCTCGGCGGCACCGTCCTGGGCTCCGCCCGGGTGCAGCGCGAGCGGATCTCCTGGGCGGTGGAGAACGCGAAGACGCTGGCCCGGGACATCGGCATCGACGCGCTCATCGCGATCGGCGGCGAGGGCACGCTGACCGCCGCCAGGCTGTTCAGCGACGCCGGACTGCCGGTCGTCGGGGTGCCCAAGACCATCGACAACGACATCAACGCCACCGACGCCACCTTCGGCTTCGACACCGCGGTGCACGTCGCGACCGAGGCGATCGACCGGCTCAAGACCACCGCGGAATCCCACCAGCGAGTCATGGTCGTCGAGTTGATGGGTCGTCACACCGGCTGGATCACCCTCACCGCGGGCATGGCCGGCGGCGCGCACGGCATCCTCATCCCGGAGAAGCCCTTCGACATCGAGGCGGTGGCCCGGATGGTCGACGACCGCTTCGACCGCGGCAAGAAGTTCGCCATCATCGCCGTCGCGGAGGGCGCCGCCCCGATGCCCGGCACCATGCGCTTCGACCACGGCGAGGTCGACCAGTACGGCCACCGGACCTTCGGCGGGATCGGCAACCGGCTCGCCCACGAACTGGAGAACCTGCTCGGCAAGGAGGCCCGCCCGGTCATCCTCGGGCACACCCAGCGCGGCGGCACCCCGACCGCCCGGGACCGCGTGCTCGCCACCCGCTTCGGCTGGCACGCCGTCGAGGCCGTCCACCAGGGCGCGTTCGGCCACTTCACCGCGCTGCGCCGGACCGGGATCGAGCTGGTGCCGATCGCCGACGCGGTGACCCGGCTGAAGACGGTGCCGGAGGACCGCTGGGTGGAGTCCGAGGCCGTGCTCTGAATGCGCGCAGGTAGGTTGCCGTGCTCTGAACGCGCGCAGGTAGGGTGCCGCGCTCCGAACGCGCGCAGGTAGGTTGACCTCATGGCCCACCCGTCTCCCACCCCCGCCCTTGACCGTCGCGCTGCGCGCGGCCCCTCTACTGCCCCTCCCCGTGTGCTCACCGTCGCCGGCTCCGACTCCGGCGGTGGCGCCGGCATCCAGGCCGACCTCAAGGCGATGCTCGCCCTCGGCGTCCACGGCATGAGCGTGATCACCGCCGTCACCGCGCAGAACTCGCTCGGCGTCCAGGGCTACTGGGAGCTGCCCGCCGAGGCCGTCCGGGCGCAGTTCCGCAGTGTGGTCGACGACATCGGGGTGCAGGCCGTGAAGACCGGCATGCTCGCCTCGATCGAACTGGTCGAGACCGTCTCCGAACTGCTGGCCGGGGTGGACGCCCCGGTGGTCGTCGACCCGGTCGGCGTCTCCAAGCACGGGGACGCCCTGCTGGCCGCCGAGGCCGTCGCCACCGTCCGCGAGCGGCTGCTGCCGGTCGCCACCCTGGCCACCCCCAACCTGCACGAAGTGACCCAGCTCACCGGCCGGACCGTCGAGGGCGAGGGGCAGATGCTGGACGCCGCCAAGGCGTTGCTCGACCTCGGGCCGCGCTGGGCGCTGGTCAAGGGCGGCCACCTGGAGGGCGAGGCTGCGGACCTGCTCTACGGCGGGCCCGGCGAGGTGCACTGGTACCGGGCGCCGCGCTACGACAACCGGCACACCCATGGCACCGGGTGCACCCTGGCCAGCGCGATCGCGGCCGGGCTGGCCAAGGGCGAGTCGCTGCCGGAGGCGGTCGGCTCGGCCAAGGCGTACATCACCGGCGCGATCGCCGGTGGCTTCGCGCTCGGCGCCGGGATCGGCCCGGTCGACCACGCCTGGCGCTGGCGCTGACCCGGCCGGGGGGGGGGCCCCCCCGCCCCCCCCCCACCCACGGGGGGGGGGGCGAGAAC
>NZ_JBHWIR010000061.1:13964-42660 GCF_042731835.1 Kitasatospora sp. NPDC059817
GTTCATCCGAGGATGAACCGGCTTCACTGGAGGACCGGCATGCCGGTCTGCGCGTCAGCGCGAGACCTTACCGGCCTTGATGCACGAGGTGCAGACGTTGAGCCGCTTCGGCGTCCGCCCAATCACAGCGCGCACCGTCTGAATGTTGGGGTTCCAACGACGGGGGGTACGGCGGTGCGAGTGGGAGATGCTGTTGCCGAAGCCCGGCCCCTTGCCGCAGACGTCGCAGTTGGCAGCCACAGGAGTCACTCCAAGACTTCAGATCATTTACGTTCGACAACCCCGCTGGACCAGCGGAGCACTCGCGTGAACCTGACCGGACCGAGGGGTGAGCCTGGATTGTTCCAGGCAACCGGAAGAGCATACAACGCCTGTTCCGGTTCAACGAAACTACCATGTCCGGCAGGGTGATCGCTCCGGTCGCCGGTCCGGGCGACCCTCCCCGGCCCCCGATAACCTGCCGGTATCACCCCTCGCCGCGGCCTTGGCCGTGCTGCTGCCCCGCAGGCCGTCGCGGCGTCCCACCCGGAGGAGACCTGGTGCTGCACACGCTCGACGCCCCGGCGGTGCGCACCTGGTGCCAGCTCGCCCTGCGTGCGCTCGGCCAGGCCCGCGAGGAGATCGACGCGCTCAACGTCTATCCCGTCCCGGACGGCGACACCGGCACCAACCTCTACCTGACCGTCGAGTCCGCCGCCGCCGAGGTGGAGAGCCGCTTCGCCGACCCCGCCGCCGACCCGGCCCCCGGTCTGGCCGACACCGCGCGGGCGATGGCCCGCGGCGCGCTGGTCGGCGCCCGCGGCAACTCCGGGGTGATCCTCGCCCAGTGGCTGCGCGGCACCGCCGAGACGCTCGCCGAGGGCGGCGGCGCCGACCAGCTGCGGGCCGCCCTGCAACGGGCCGCCGACTCCGCCTACCAGGCCGTCGCGGAGCCCGTCGAGGGAACCCTGCTGACCGTCGCCCGGGTTGCCGCCCGGGAGGCCGTCCGGGCCGGGGACGGGCTCGCGCAGGTCGCCGACACCGCCTACCGGGCCGCCCGGGACGCGCTGCGGCATACCCCCGAACAGCTCGCCGTGCTGGCCGAGAACGGGGTCGTGGACGCCGGCGGGCGCGGCCTGGTCGCTGTGCTCGGCGCGCTCGCCGACGCCGTCGCCGGGCAGCAGCCGATGGGCCCGGTCGCACTGCGCGGGGACGTCCGGGCGGTCGAGAGCTGCGCGGTGCACCTGAGGCCGCCGGGCCCCGGCCACCCCGCGTTCGAGGTGATCTACCTGCTCGACGCGCCCGACGAGGCCCTGCCCGCGCTGCGCGAGCGGCTCGGAGCGCTCGGCGACTCCCTGGTGGTCGGCGGCGGCGACGGCCTGTGGAACGTGCACGTCCACGTGGACGACGCGGGCGCCGCCGTCGAGGCCGGGGTCGAGGCCGGGCGGCCGCACCAGATCCGGATCACGCACTTCGCCGAGGCCGCCGCCCGGGCCGGCAGCGCCGCCGAGCGCGGCGAACGCCGGGAACGGGCCCGCGCGGTGCTCTGCGTGGTGTCCGGCGGGGGGCTGGCCGAGCTGTGCGAGCAGGCCGGCGCCGTCGCCCTGCACGCCGACCCGGACCGCCCGCCGGCCAGTGCCGAACTCGCCGCCGCCGTACGCCGCTCGGCCGCCCGCGAGGTCGTCCTGCTGCTCAACGACCCCGAACTGCGCGCCGCGGCCGGGGCCGCCGCCGACCAGCTGCGCGAGGAGGGCGTGCGGATCGCCGTGCTGCCGACCCGCTCGCCGGTGCAGGGCCTGGCGGCGCTCGCGGTGCACGAGGGCGGCCGCCGCTTCGACGAGGACGTGGTCGCCATGACCTCCGCGGCCGGCGCCACCCGGTACGCCGAACTCGCCGTGGCCGAGGGGGAGTCCTGGACGATGGCCGGGGTCTGCCAGGCCGGGGACGTGCTCGGCCTGATCGACGGCGACGTCGCGGTGATCGGCACCGGGCTGGCCGAGGTCGGGGCGAGCGTGCTGGACCGGATGCTCGGCGCGGGCGGCGAACTCGTCACCCTGGTCCTCGGCGAGGGCGCCGACGAGGCGCTCGCCAACCGCCTGGTGGCGCACGCCCGGCACCGGCGGCCCGAGGTCGACGCGGTGGTCTTCCACGGCGGCCAGGAGTCCGCGCCGCTGCTCATCGGGGTGGAGTAGGGCACGCCGCGGGGCCCGGAATGTCGGCCCCGTGGTGTAGACAGGGGCCTGATGGGCGCTCTCGATGAACCACTGACCAAACTCGTCGGCGACCGCACCGCGAAGGTGCTCGCCGACAGCCTCAAGCTGCGCACGGTCGGGGACCTGCTGCACCACTATCCGCGCCGCTACGTCGAACGCGGCCAGCTCACCAGCCTGGACGAGCTGGAGATCGACGAGCACGTCACCGTGCTGGCTCGGATCGAGAAGGTCACCCTGATCCCGTTCCGCGGCCGCAAGGGCGACCGGCTGGAGGTCGTCGTCACCGACGGCCGCAGCCGGCTCTCGCTGGTCTTCTTCAACCAGGGCTGGCGGCAGAAGGAGCTCAAGTCCGGCGCCCAGGGCCTGTTCGCGGGCAAGGTCGGCGTCTTCAACCGCAGCCGCCAGCTGGTCTCGCCGGACTACCAGCTGCTCGACGAGGAGGCCGGGTCGGACGCCGCCCGGCAGTTCGCCGGCCGGCTCATCCCGGTCTACGGCGCCAGCGCGCAGATGCCCAGCTGGAAGCTGTCGATCTGCATCGAGACGGCCCTCACCAAGCACCTGGGCGACGTCGGCGAGCCGCTGCCCGCCGAACTGCGCGAGCGGCACGGGCTGATCCCGCTGCCCGAGGCGCTGGAGCTGATCCACCGCCCACGAGGCCAGGCCGACCGCGAGCTCGCCCAGAGCCGGCTGCGCTGGGACGAGGCCTTCGTCCTCCAGGTCGCCCTGGCCCAGCGCCGGGCCGCCGAGTCCGCGCTGCCCGCCGTCCCGCGCCGGGCCCGCGCGGGCGGCCTGCTGGACGCCTTCGACGCCCGGCTGCCGTTCACCCTCACCGAGGGCCAGCAGAAGGTGTCCGCCGAGATCGCCGCCGACCTCGCGAGCGAGCACCCGATGCACCGGCTGCTCCAGGGCGAGGTCGGCTCCGGCAAGACCCTGGTCGCGCTGCGCGCCATGCTCGCTGTGGTCGACGCGGACGGCCAGGCGGTGCTGCTCGCGCCCACCGAGGTGCTGGCCCAGCAGCACCACCGCTCGATCGTCGAGATGATGGGAGACCTGGCGGAGGGCGGCATGCTCGGCGGCTCCGACCTCGGCACCCGGGTGGTGCTGCTGACCGGCTCCATGGGCGTCCCGGCCCGCCGCCAGGCGCTGCTCGACATGGCCTGCGGCGACGCGGGCATCGCCATCGGCACCCACGCGCTGATCGAGGACAAGGTCCAGTTCCAGGACCTCGGCCTGGTCGTGGTCGACGAGCAGCACCGCTTCGGCGTCGAACAGCGGGACGCCCTGCGCGCCAAGGGCGAACAGCCGCCGCACCTGCTGGTGATGACCGCCACCCCGATCCCGCGCACCGTCGCGATGACCGTCTTCGGGGACTTGGAGACCTCCGTCCTCGACCAGCTGCCGGCCGGCCGCTCGCCGATCTCCACCCACGTCGTCCCCGCGCTGGAGAAGCCCAACTTCCTCACCCGGGCCTGGGAGCGCGTGCGCGAGGAGGTCGCCAAGGGCCACCAGGCGTACGTGGTCTGCCCCCGGATCGGGGACGAGGAGCCCGCCGCCGAGCCGAAGAAGAAGCGGAAGGCGGCCGAGGAGGACCTGGAGGACGTCGCCGACGCCGGTGTCGGGAGCGACGAACGGCGGCCCCCGCTCTCGGTGGTGGAGACCGCCGGGAAGCTGGTCGAGGGGCCGTTGCAGGGCCTGCGGGTGGAGATCCTGCACGGCCGGCTGGCCCCGGAGGCCAAGGACGAGGTGATGCGCCGGTTCACGGCCGGCGAGGTGGACGTGCTGGTCGCCACCACCGTCATCGAGGTCGGCGTCAACGTCCCCAACTCGACCGCGATGGTCATCATGGACGCCGACCGCTTCGGCGTCTCCCAGCTCCACCAGCTGCGCGGCCGGGTCGGCCGCGGCAGCGCCGCGGGCCTGTGCCTGCTGGTCAGCGACATGCCCGCGGGCAGCGCCGCCCGGGCCCGGCTGGACGCGGTGGCCGGCACCCTGGACGGCTTCGAGCTGTCCCGGATCGACCTCGAACAGCGCCGCGAGGGCGACGTGCTGGGCCAGGCGCAGTCCGGGGTGAAGTCCTCGCTCAAGGTGCTCTCGGTGCTGGAGGACGAGGAGGTCATCCTCACCGCCCGGACGGAGGCCACCCGGCTGGTCGCCGAGGACCGCGAGCTGGCCGCCCACCCGGAGCTGCGCACCGCGCTGGAGAGCCTGCTCGACGAGGACCGCGCGGCCTACATGGAGAAGGGCTGAGCGGCCGCCGCCGGCCCCGGAATTGTCAGACCCCCGCGAGAGAATGAAGGTGTTCAGGGCGCACCCCCAAGGTGCGTACCTGGCACGACATTTGGGGGTCCTGCCATGGCATTCCGTCATCTCAACGAGCTCCCGCTGGGCGACAAGGTCTTCCGGATCGAACTCGCCAGCGACGACGACCGCGAGGTCACCCTCACCCTGACCGGCTGGCGCGAGGGGGCGGCCGCCCAGCCGCTCGCCTCGGGCAAGCTCCGCCTGCCGGTCGAGGACGTCGCCTCGCTGCGGATCGCGCTCAACCGCGCGCTGCGGGCGCTGGCGATCGTCGCCGACGTCTCCGAGCCCATCCCCGACCGCGACGTGCTGCGCGAGCTGTACCCCGGCCACGGCGCCCCCTGGGTCCCGCAGCACGAGGAGGAGCTGGTCCGGCGCTTCCACGACGGCGAGACCATCGCCCGGATCGCCGCCCGCTTCGGCCGCACCCCCGACTCCGTCCGCACCAAGCTGCGCGAGCTCGGGCACGACCCGCGCCGCCCCGAGTTCTGCCCGCCCGACGGCTGCCTGTCCTGGTCCCGCTACGCCTCGCCGGCGCTGCTCGGCGCGGCCGCCCCGGTCCCGCCGGCGGGCTCCGAGGCGAGCTGAGAGGCGCCCCGGGGCCGGCCGGGACGGTCTCCGGGGCGAGCTGAGCCGTGACCCCGAGGCCCCACCGATCCGTCGGTGGGGCCTCGACCCGTATAGCGTGGTCGGGCAGCGACGAAAGGACCTTCCCCCACCATGACCCGCGTGATCGCCGGGCTGGCCGGCGGCCGCCGGCTGGCCGTACCGCCAGGCCGGGGCACCCGCCCGACCTCCGACAAGGCCCGTGAGGCGATGTTCTCCACCCTGGAGGCGCTGCGCGGCACCCTGCACGGGGCCCGGATGCTCGACCTGTTCGGCGGATCGGGCGCGGTCGGCCTGGAGGCGCTGTCGCGCGGCGCCGAGCACGTCCTGCTGGTCGAGGCGGACGGCCAGGCGGCCCGGGTGATCCGGGAGAACGTCCGCACGATCGGCCTGCCCGGCGTGGAGGTGAAGGCCACCAGGGCCGAGCAGGTGCTCGCGGGCCCGCCCCCGCAGACCCCGTACGACCTGGTCTTCCTCGATCCGCCGTACGCCGTGACGGACGACGAGCTGCGCGAGATGCTGATCACACTCCTGGCCGGGGGCTGGCTCGCGGAGGACGCACTCGTCACCGTGGAGCGCAGCACCCGTGGCGGCGAGTTCGGCTGGCCCGAGGGCTTCGAGGTGCTGCGCTCGCGCCGCTACGGCGAGGGCACGCTCTGGTACGGTCGCGCCGCCGCCGAGACCAGCCAGCACGAGTAGCGGGCCGAGGCCCGCAGCAGCCGTCACCCCCCGAGGGAGCACCCACGCCATGCGCCGCGCCGTCTGTCCCGGTTCGTTCGACCCGATCACCAACGGTCATCTCGACATCATCGGGCGGGCCTCGAAGCTGTACGACGTCGTGCACATCACGGTCCTGATCAACCGCAACAAGCAGGGCATGTTCAGCGTCGAGGAGCGGATCGGCCTGATCGAGGAGGTCACCGCGGACTTCGGGAACGTGGTGGTCGAGTCGTACCACGGCCTGCTGGTGGACTTCTGCCGGGAGCGCGGGATTCCCGCGATCATCAAGGGCCTGCGCGCGGTCAGCGACTTCGACTACGAGTTGCAGATGGCCCAGATGAACCACGGCCTGTCCGGGGTGGAGACGCTGTTCGTGCCGACCTCCCCGACGTACAGCTTCCTCTCCTCGACGCTGGTCAAGGAGGTCGCCTCGTACGGCGGGGACGTCTCCCACCTGCTGCCGGAGACGGTGCACCGGCGGCTGGTCGAGCGGATCGCGGAGCGCAAGGCCCAGCAGTAGCCGGGAGCGTCGGTGGCCGCGGGGCGGCCGTCCGTTTCTGCCGGTTCGTCATGACTTGTCCGCTGCCCGGTCGACCGGTTCGGCTCGGGCGTTGTGACCTCGCCGCGCGGTGGCCGTACAGTCTGTATTCCTGCCCCTGCGGTGAGGTTCACCGCGTCGGGCCTGCCTCCGCCGGACCGTCGGCGGCACACGGAAAGACGAAGCCCCGTGGACGTGCAGAACAAGGTCGACGAGATCGTCGCGGCGGTCGAGAACGCCCGCTCGATGCCGATGTCGGCCTCCTGCGTGGTGAACCGGGCCGAGCTGGTCGGCCTGCTCAACGCCCTCAAGGCGGAGCTGCCCGCCGAACTCGCCCAGGCCCAGTCGATGATGGCCGACCACGAGCAGGTGGTGGCCGGGGCCCAGGCCGAGGCCGACCGGATCATCCAGGGTGCACACGCCGAGCGCGGCTCGCTGATCTCGGACACCGAGGTGGTCCGCCGGGCCCAGGCCGAGGCCGACCGGATCCTCGCCGAGGCCCGTGGCGAGGTCGAGGCCAAGCGCGCCGAGGCCGACGACTACGTGGACAGCAAGCTCGCCAACTTCGAGGTCGTGCTGACCAAGACGCTCGGCGCCGTCGGCCGCGGCCGGACCAAGCTGCGCGGTGACTCCAGCGTCTTCGAGACCGACTTCGACGGCGAGACGGACGGCGAGGAGTTCCAGCCGCAGCGGATCACCCCCAGCCCCGAGGTCGACGAGTACGTCGATGTGAAGCTCGCCACGCTGGAGAACGTCCTCAGCGCCACCCTGGAGGCGGTCGGCAAGGGCCGCGACAAGCTGCTCGGCAAGCGGCCGATCGACGAGCTGGGCGCCTACCTGGCCGCCGCCGACGAGGCGCAGCAGGCCAAGGAGCGGGCCGAGGCGGTGGCCGCCGGCTTCGCCACGGACGGCGACGCCAACGGCGACGACATCGCCTGGTATCGCGAGGACGTCCCGCAGCAGCAGCAGACCTGGCCGGAGCAGACCCCGGCCGCGGCGGGCTGGCAGGCCCCCGGCGTCGACCAGTACGCGGCCGCCCAGCAGCAGGGCGGGCAGCAGCAGGGGCAGTACGCCGAGGTGTACGCCGGCGGCTACGACCCGGCCGGCCAGGGCGACCCGTACGGTGCCCAGTGGGGGCACCAGCAGCAGGGCGCCGCGGACGGCTACCCGCAGCAGCAGCCGGACTACGCGGCCCAGCAGCAGCACGGGGACTACGGCTATCCGCACCAGCAGCAGCCGGGTTACGGCGCGCAGCAGTACGACGCCTACACCTACCCGCAGCAGCCCGCCGCCCCGCCGGCCGTGCCGCAACAGCAACAGCAGCAGCAGCCGGGCCTGGACGAGACCAGCTTCTTCGACACCAGCATGATCGACATGACCCGGCTCCGGGAGCTGGGCGGCCGCTGAGCCGGCTCCGCTCGGGCCCGGCGCAAGCTCCTGACGGGAGCGAAGTTGGGCCTGGCGGGAGACTCCGGTAGGCTGACCACTCCGGCCTTTTCGTGTCGGACTGTCGGCTTGCCCGCGCACCGTTGGTGCGGAGGCACCGCGATCGAAGATTCCCCATGGAAGTCAGGACACCTTGAACCGCCTCGACCACCGCGACCCCCTCGTGTTCGACACGCACGAGCTGGGACGTCGCCCGGGCTCGCTGCGCAAGGTGTCCCGCACCCTGGAGGCCCCCGCGGGCCTGGGGATCATCGACGTGATCGGCGTCCCCGAGAAGAGCGAGCTCCGGCTGGAGCTCCGCCTGGAGTCCGTGGTCGAGGGCGTGCTGGTCACCGGCACCGCCGAGGCCCAGGTCGAGGGCGAGTGCGCCCGGTGCCTGGAGCCCGTCGAGGACGACCTCGACGTCGACTTCCAGGAGCTGTACTACTACCCGGAGTCCGACGAGCGTCACCGCGCCCGGACCGCCGGGGCCGAGGACCTCGACGAGGACTCGGAAGAAGATACTTACCGTCTGGAGGGCGACTTCTTCGACCTCCAGCCGGTGCTGCGTGACGCGGTGGTGCTCGCACTGCCGCTGCAGCCGGTGTGCCAGGAAGACTGCCTGGGCCTGTGCTCCGAATGCGGAGCGCGCCTGAGCGACGACCCGACGCACCACCACGACGCCGCCGACCCCCGGTGGGCGGCTCTGCAGGGACTCTCCGCCGCCCCCGGCGACGAGGGTGACGGGATCAAGAACAGCGACACCCGTGAGGGTCTCGCCGAGAACCAGGAGAAGTAGCCGTGGCTGTTCCGAAGCGGAAGATGTCGCGCAGCAACACGCGCCACCGTCGGTCCAACTGGAAGGCCGTTGTTCCGGCCCTCGTGGCGTGCGACCGCTGCCACGAGCCGAAGCTGGGTCACATCGCGTGCCCGAGCTGCGGCACGTACAACCGTCGCCAGGTCCTCTCGGTCTGATCGGCGGGGTGCACGGATCGATGTCGGACGGTAACTCCACCCGCAAGGCGTCCTCCGCCCCGAAGGGTTCCTCTTTGGGCGGTGGCAGGGCCGGTGGGCCGGCTTCGACCGAATACGACGTCCTGGAAGGGCGCCTCGGGTACACACTCGAGCGCGCCCTTCTGGTGCGTGCCCTGACCCACCGCTCGTACGCGTACGAGAACGGGGGCCTGCCCACCAACGAGCGCCTGGAGTTCCTCGGCGACTCGGTGCTGGGCCTCGTGGTGACCGACACCCTCTACCGCGTCCACCCGGACGTGCCGGAGGGCACGCTCGCCAAGCTGCGCGCCGCGGTGGTGAACTCCCGCGCGCTCGCGGACGTCGGCCGGGGCCTGGAACTCGGCACGTTCATCCGGCTCGGCAAGGGCGAGGAGGGCACCGGCGGCCGCGACAAGTCGTCGATCCTCGCCGACACGGTCGAGGCCGTGATCGGAGCCGTCTACCTGGACCAGGGTCTGGACGCGGCCACCGAGTTCGTCCACCGGCTGTTCGACCCGCTGATCGAGGAGTCCTCCCAGCTGGGCGCAGGCCTGGACTGGAAGACCAGCCTCCAGGAGCTCACCGCCTCGGTGGGCATCGGGGTGCCCGAGTACGTGGTCATGGAGTCCGGTCCGGACCACGAGAAGACCTTCACCGCGGCGGCCCGGGTGGCCGGCGAGGACTTCGGCAGCGGCGTCGGCCGTTCGAAGAAGGAGGCCGAGCAGAAGGCCGCCGAGAGCGCCTGGCGGGCGATCAAGGAGAAGTACGCCGACCGGCTGCCCGCCGGGGCGTGAGGGAGCAGTAGCCTTCCTCCTGCTGATCCCTTCCGCAGGAGGCCTGTTCCCGTGCCCGAACTTCCCGAGGTCGAGGTCGTCCGCCGCGGTCTGGCGAACTGGGTCGCCGGGCGGACCGTCGCCGACGTCCAGGTGCTGCACCCGCGCGCGGTGCGCCGCCAGCCCGCCGGCGCCGCCGACTTCACCGCCCGGCTGACCGGCACCACCCTCGGCACCGCGCAGCGGCGCGGCAAGTACCTGTGGGTGCCGCTGGCGGGGTCCGGCGCGGGCTTCTCGCTGATCGGCCACCTCGGCATGAGCGGCCAACTCCTCGTCCAGGACCCGTCCGTACCCGACGAGACGCACCTGCGGGTGCGGCTGCGGTTCGCCGACGGCGGGCGCGAACTGCGCTTCGTCGACCAGCGGACCTTCGGCGCCCTCGCGGTCGAGGAGGCCGAGGACGGCGACCCGGAGGGCACGCCGCTCTCCATCGCGCACATCGCCCGCGACCCGCTCGACCCGCGCTTCGACGACGCCGCCTTCGCGGCCGCGCTGCGGGCCAAGCGCACCACCGTGAAGCGGGCGCTGCTCGACCAGACGCTGATCAGCGGGGTCGGCAACATCTACGCCGACGAGGCGCTCTGGCGCTCCCGGCTGCACTACGACCGCCCGACCGCGACGCTCACCCGCCCGCAGGCCGCCGAACTGCTGGCGAACGCCCGCGAGGTGATGACGGCGGCGCTCGCCGTCGGCGGCACCAGCTTCGACAGCCTGTACGTCAACGTGAACGGCGAGAGCGGCTACTTCTCCCGCGACCTCGACGCGTACGGCCGCGAGCACGAGCCCTGCCGCCGCTGCGGCACCCCGATCCGGCGGGCCGCCTGGATGAACCGCTCCAGCTACTTCTGCCCCCGCTGCCAGCGGGTGCCGCGGGTCCGCAGCGGGGGCTGACAGCAGGGGCAGGGAGCGGGGGCCGGGGAGCTCAGTGCTTGGCGAGTTCCGGCTGGTCGGCCGCCGCCTCGCCGGGGGAGCCGTGGGTGTCCTGGCCGAAGTAGGCGACCCCGACCGCGGACACCACCGCGAGCAGGAAGCCGACCACGCCGAGCCAGCCCAGGCCGGACTTGGAGGAGTCGCCGAGCCAGAGCACGCCGATCGCGCCGGGCAGCACCGTCTCTCCGACCACCAGCGCTGCCGTCGCGCCGTTCACCGAGCCGATCTGCAGCGCCACGGTGTGCACGTACATGCCGCCGATGCCGCCGACCAGGATCGCGTACAGCGCCGGGTCGGAGAGCAGCTTGGCGAGGTCGAACGGGTCGATGCCGTTCAGGATGCGCACGCCGACGCCCAGCGCGCCGAAGCCCAGGCCGGAGAGCAGACCGGCGACGATCGCGCCCTTGGAGCCCATCCGCCGCACCAGCAGGCCGCCGCCGACCAGCAGCACGGTGGTGACCAGCAGCAGGCCCCAGTGGAAGGCCATCGACGCGTGGTGGCCGCCCTCCGGGCCGGCCGAGACGGCCAGCAGCACCAGCGCCGAGCAGAGCACGCCGATCGAGGCCCACTCCAGCTGCTTGAGCCGGATGCCGAGCAGCTTGATGCTCAGCACCGCGGTGATCACCAGGTTGGCGCTGATGATGGTCTGCGAGAGGAACAGCGGCAGCAGCCGCGCGGCCAGCGCGCCCAGCCCGAAGCCGATCAGGTCGAGCACCGTGCCGACGATGAACTCCCAGGTGACGGCAGCCTTCGCGGTGGAGGACAGGCTCGGCCCGCCGTGCTCGGTGGTGGCGCCGGAGGCGCCCTTGGCGGCCTCCTCGCGCGCGGAGCGGCGGGATCCGACGGCCTGGAGGACTGAGCCGGTGCCGTAGCAGGCGGATGCCGCCACGGCGGTGACGAGGCCGATGATCACCGGGTGCTCCGATCGGGAGATGGGTCAAGAACAGGTAATGGGACCAGTGGTCCGGGACCACTATGCCCGTCCGCGCGGTACGGTCGGCGCACCGCCCGGAACACCCTGGGCCCGCCGGGACGTACGTCCGGGCGCCGGCCGCGGTTCCCGCGCACCGCCCGCGTCAGGGGCGAGTGGGGGAAACATCATCCCCGAGGAGGGGTGCGGCCCCGGCGGTCGGCGGGGAATCTTGTCACTACCAGTATGCGAAGGGTATGCCGTGCCTTGACGCCCGTCAGGGTAGCGTCGAGGGCATGAGAACCCTTGCACGACGTTCCCGGGGCGCCGGGCCGCTTGCCCTGGTGGCGGCGCTGCTGGGGCTGCTGCTCCTGCTCGCACCGACGGCCTCGGCCGCGGGCGGGCTGGACGACGCGGCCTCCACCTTGAAGCAGGGTCGGGTCTACGTCGACCCGGCGATGACCAGCCGATTCAGCCAGAGCCAGGCCGACGCCCTGACCGAGAAGATCAAGAAGGCCGACAAGCCGATCTTCGTCGCGGTCGTCCCGGCCAGCGCCCCCTACGGCGAGCGGACCGTCTTCAACGACCTGCGCACCAAGGTCGGCATCGACGGTGCCTACGCGGTCTGGCGCGGTGACCAGTTCGCGGCCAAGGCCGACCGCGGCGCGATGTCGCAGGGCAGCGCCGAGCGGATCGCCGGCGCCGCCTTCCGCTCCCACAACGGCGACATCGACGCCACCCTGAACGAGTTCGTCGACAGCGCCGCCCCGCAGGCCAAGGGCACCGGGGTGAACCACAGCACCTCGATCGCCTGGGTGGTCATCCCGGTCGTGCTGCTCGCGCTGGCCGGCGCCGGCGTCTTCCTCCTCTTCCGCCGCGCCAAGGCGCGCAAGGAGGAGCAGGCCCGGGCCGAGCTGGAGCAGCTGCGCCGGGTGGTCGACGAGGACATCACCGCCTTCGGCGAGGAACTGGACCGGCTCGACTTCAACCCGGCCGCGACCGACGCCGACGACACCCAGCGCACCGACTACACCCACGCCCTGGACTCGTACGAGAAGGCCAAGCGGCTGATGGACGAGGCCAAGCGGCCGGACGACGTCAAGCCGGTCACCGAGGCGCTGGAGGACGGCCGGTTCGCGCTGGCCACCCTGGCCGCCCGGCGGGAGAAGCGCCCGGTGCCCGAGCGCCGTCCCCCGTGCTTCTTCGACCCGCGCCACGGCCCGTCGGTCAAGGACGTCGACTGGGCCCCGGCCGACGGCGCCGCCCGCACCGTCCCGGTCTGCCGGTCCGACGCGGACCGGCTGGCCGCCGGCCTCGACCCGGCCATCCGCACCGTCGAGACCGAGCACGGCCCGCAGCCGTACTGGAACGCCGGCCCGGCCTACGCCCCCTGGGCGGGCGGCTACTTCGGCGGATTCGGCGGCGGCCTGCTGCCGGGCCTGCTGGTCGGCACCATGCTCGGCTCGATGATCAGCAGCCCGGCCTACGCCGCGGCGCCGATGATGGACCAGGGCTACCAGGACCAGCACGAGGGCGGCGACTTCACCGGCGCCGACTTCAACTCCTCCGACTTCAGCGGTGGCTTCGGCGACGGCGGCGGCTTCGGTGGCGGGGACTTCGGTGGCGGCGGCGACTTCGGCGGCGGCGACTGGTGACCCGCTGAGCCCCACCGCGACACCCCTGCGGCCCCGCCGGACTTCCTCCGGCGGGGCCGCTCCGCGTGGTCGACGGCCCCGTGGAGCTGTGACCGCCGGACACGCCTTAGGCTCGGGGCATGCACGGTCGCGACGCCCACAGTGAGGAACCGGTCCGGGTGACCGCCTGGGTCCGGGGGAAGGTCCAGCAGGTCGGGTTCCGCTGGTGGACCAGGGCACGGGCGCTGGAGACCGGCCTGACCGGCTACGCGAGCAACCTCGGGGACGGCCGGGTGCAGGTGGTCGCCGAGGGACTGGCCGCCGACTGCGAACTGCTGCTGGACCTGCTGCGCGGCCCGGGAACCCCGGGCGAGGTCAGCGGCGTCACCGAGATCTGGACGGCCGTGGGCCCCGGCTACGAGGGCTTCGAGATCCGCTGAGCCCGGCCACACCCGCGCGGGCCGGAACTGATCCGCAACTGCCGGTGTCATGCGGTTGCCATTCGGGCAGACTCGTGGTTGACTCCGCATCGAACGATGATCCACGAGCAGCTGGTGGACCCGGCCCGAGGCCCCCAGGCGTGACGACACCGCCAGGCAGGTGACAGGGTCGCGGTAGCGTGCGGTGATCGTGTTGACCCTTTCCGTCTTTGGTGAGACGCTGGAAACCCGCGCACACGACCGCGTTTTCCCGGCAGGCGTCTGCCCTCGTGAGCCCAGCTCACGATGGTTGTGCCGTAAGTGCCCAGCCAGCACTACCGGTGACGCGCCGCGCGTGCGTCCCCCTTCCCCCTAGACCTGTACCGTTCCGGTTCGGTCACTCAGCGTGGAGGACCATTCATCATGGCAAAGGCGCTTCTCGGGTACGTCGGCGGCCCCGACCCGCGAATGCTCTCCGAGATGCGACGGCTTCAGCAGCGCGTCCAGGACCTTGAATCCGAGCTCCTTCGGATGCAGGCCGAGAACGACGCGCTCGCCGCTGTCGCTGACGGGCACTCGCTGCTCAACAGCATCGATCTGGATCAGCGGGAGCCGGCTCTCACCTGAGTCCCGCCCGGTCCTCGCAGATCGACGCCGCTGTGCACTGAGCCGCTCCGAAAGGGACGCAGCTTGCAAGGGACGCCCGGTTGTGGCGTCCCTTCGTCGTGTCCGGGCCCGGGACGCACGGCCCGCCGGGGATACAGTCGCCGTTGACGACAGGCCCCGGGCCCTGGCGAGCGACGAGGAGACCGGCCGCGTGCACCTGAAGAGTCTGACGCTGCGCGGGTTCAAGTCCTTCGCCTCCAGCACCACCCTGCGCTTCGAGCCCGGCATCACCTGCGTGGTCGGCCCGAACGGCTCCGGCAAGTCGAACGTCGTCGACGCGCTGTCCTGGGTGATGGGGGAGCAGGGCGCCAAGTCGCTGCGCGGCGGCAAGATGGAGGACGTCATCTTCGCCGGGACCAGCGGGCGCGCCCCGCTCGGCCGGGCCGAGGTCAGCCTCACCATCGACAACGCCGACGGCGCCCTGCCGATCGACTACTCCGAGGTGACCATCACCCGGACCATGTTCCGCAACGGCGGCAGCGAGTACGCGCTCAACGGCGAGACCTGCCGCCTGCTGGACATCCAGGAGCTCCTCTCCGACTCCGGCATCGGCCGCGAGATGCACGTCATCGTCGGCCAGGGCCAGCTGGACTCCGTCCTGCACGCCGACCCGATGGGCCGCCGCGCCTTCATCGAGGAGGCGGCCGGCGTCCTCAAGCACCGCAAGCGCAAGGAGAAGGCGCTGCGGAAACTGGACGCGATGCAGGTCAACCTCAACCGCGTCCAGGACCTGGTGGCCGAACTGCGCCGCCAGCTCGGACCGCTCGGCCGGCAGGCCAGGATCGCCCGCCGCGCCGCCGGCATCCAGGCCGACCTGCGCGACGCCCGGCTGCGGCTGCTCGCCGACGACCTGCTGGCCCTCCGGCAGGCCGTCGAGGCCGAGATCGCCGACGAGCTGGCACTGCGGCTGCGCCGCACCACCGTCGAGCAGGAACTGGCCGGTGTCGTCCAGCGCGAGGCCGTGCTGGAGGCGCAGGTCCAGCAACTCGGCCCGAGCCTGGAGGCCGCCCGGCAGACCTGGTACCGGCTCTCCGCCCTAGCCGAGCGCACCCGCGGCACCATCGGACTGGCCGAGGCCCGCGCCCGGCACGCCGCCGCGGGCGGGCAGGCCGAGGAGCGGCGCGGCCGCGATCCCGAGGAACTGGAACGGGAGGCCGCGCGGGTCCGCGAGGACGAGGCCGCGCTGGCCGAGGCGCTGGAGGAGGCGCAGTACGCGCTGGCCGAGGCGGTCGAACGCAGGAGCGAACTGGAGCGCGGGCTGGCCACCGAGGAGCGTCGCCTGCGGGACACCGCCCGGGCCATCGCGGACCGCCGGGAGGGCCTGGCCCGGTTGCAGGGGCAGGCCGCCGCCGCCCGCTCCAAGGCGGTCTCCGCCGAAGCGGAGATCGGCCGGCTGACCGAGGCCGGCGGCGAGGCGCTGCTGCGGGCCGAGGCCGCCCAGGCCGAGTACGAGGAGCTCCAGCGGCAGGTCGGCGGCCCCACCGGGGACGACGAGCAGGCCGAGGCCGCCCACCAGGAAGCCCGGGAGCGGCTCGCCGCCGTCGAACGCGACCTCGCCGCCGCCCGGGAGGCGGCCGGCGCCGCCGAGCGCGAACGGGCCGGGCTCACCGCGCGGCACGAGGCGCTCTCCCTCGGACTGCGCCGCAAGGACGGCACCGGCGCCCTGCTCGACGCGGGGGAGCGGCTGAGCGGACTGCGCGGCCCCGCGGCCGCGCTGCTGCGGATCGCCCCCGGGTACGAGGTGCCGGTGGCGGCGGCGCTCGGCGCGGCCGCCGACGCGGTCGCCGTCGACTCGCCCGGCACCGCCGCCGAGGCGCTGCGGCTGCTGCGCGCCGAGGACGCCGGCCGGGCCGCGCTGCTGATCGAGGGTGCCGGCCGGGCCGCGCTGCCGATCGCGGGTGCCGGTGAACCGCTCGCCGGCGTCGGGGAGTTGCCGGACGGAGCCTGCTGGGCCGCCGAACTCGTCGACGGGCCGGCCGGGTTGGTCGGCGCCGCGCGGGGCCTGCTGGCCCGGGTGGCGGTCGTCGACACCCTCGACGAGGCGCTGCGGCTGGTCGCCGACCACCCCGGGCTGACCGCCGTCACCGCCGCCGGGGACCGGCTCGGCGCCGACTTCGCGCAGGGCGGATCCGACGGTGTGCCGAGCCTGCTGGAGATCCGGGCGGCGGTCGAGGAGGCCGCCCGGGAGATCGCCGAACTCACCCTCCGTTGCGCCGAGTCGGCCGTACACCTGGCCGAACTCGCCGAACAGCGACGGGAGTCGGCCGCCTTCGTGGAGCAACTCGCCGAGCAGCGGCGGCAGCAGGAGAAGGAGCGCGCCCAGGCCGCGGGCGCGCTCGGCCGCCTCGGCGGGCAGGCCAGGGCCGCCGCCGGCGAGGCCGAGCGGCTGTCCGCCGCCGCCGCGCGGGCCGACCAGGGCCTGGCGGAACTCCTCGCCACCGCAGAGGAGTTGGCCGAACGCCTGGCCGCGGCCGAGGACTCGGAGGACGCCGGGGAGGACGAGCCGGACACCGCCGAGCAGCAGCGGCTGGCCGAGGCCGCCACCGGCTCCCGGCAGGCCGAGCTGGAGGCCAGGCTCGCGGTGCGCACCCACGAGGAGCGGGTCCGCGCGCTCGCCGGCCGGGCGGACCAGCTGGACCGGGCCGCCCGCGCCGAGCGCGAGACGCGCGCCCGGGCCGCCGAGCGCCGCCGACGCGCCGAGCACGACGCCGGGGTGGCGAACGCCGTCGCGGCGGGCGCCCGGCAGCTGCTGGCCTGCCTGGAGGTGTCGCTGTCCCGCGCGGACGCCGGGCGGGCGGCGGTCGAGCAGGCGCGCGTCGAACGCGAGACCGAACTGCGGGCGCACCGCGAGCACGGCCGCGGCCTCAAGGAGGAACTGGACAAACTGGTCGACGCCGGCCACCGGGACGAGGTGCTGCGGGCCGAGAAGCGGCTGCGGATCGAGCAGTTGGAGGCCCGGGCGCTGGAGGAGTTCGGCATCGACGGCGGCGAACTGCTCGCCGCCTACGGGCCGGACCAGCCCGTCCCGCCGTCGACCCCGGAAGAGGGAGGGGAACCGGGCGAGCCGCGCCCGTACGACCGGGCCGAGCAGGAGAAGCGGCTCAGGGCGGCCGAGAAGGCGTACCAGCAACTGGGCAAGGTCAACCCGCTGGCGCTGGAGGAGTTCGCGGCGCTGGAGGAGCGCCACCAGTTCCTCGGGGAACAACTGGACGACCTCAAGCGCAGCCGGCGCGACCTGTTGGACATCGTCCGGGAGGTGGACGAGCGGGTCGAGCAGCTGTTCGCCTCCGCGTACCACGACACCGCCGCCCAGTTCGAGGGCGTTTTCGCCCGGCTGTTCCCCGGCGGCGAGGGGCGGCTGGTGCTGACCGACCCCGACCACATGCTCACCACCGGCGTCGAGGTGGAGGCCCGCCCGCCGGGCAAGAAGGTCAAGCGGCTGTCGCTGCTGTCCGGCGGCGAGCGCTCGCTGACCGCGGTGGCACTGCTGGTGGCGATCTTCAAGGCCAGGCCCAGCCCGTTCTACGTGATGGACGAGGTGGAGGCGGCGCTCGACGAGACCAACCTGCGCCGGCTGGTCGGGATCATGGAGGAGCTGCGGGAGAGCTCCCAGCTGATCGTGATCACCCACCAGAAGCTGACCATGGAGTCCGCGGACGCCCTCTACGGCGTGACCATGAAGGGCGACGGCATCTCACAGGTGATCAGCCAGCGGCTGCGCGTGGGGGCATCTCCCGGCCGCCGGTCCGGGGGAGGACGCCGGGAGCGGCCGGAGGCCGTCCGTACCGCATCGGCGTAGGGCGGCTGCGGTCCATCCGGGCTCCGGTCGCGGATACTGGAGCAGTTATGGAATACGTGATCCTTGCCGTAGTCATCGCCGTGGTCGCCATCGGCGCGATCGCCGGCCTCGTCGTTTCCGGCAGACGACGCCAGCAACTGCCCCCGAAGTCGCAGTCGCCGGTCATCACGGCGCCGCCGACCACCCCGCAGGAGCCCCAGGTCGGCGAGGAGGCCGCGCCGCCGACCGAGGAGCCCCGCCGCACCGTCGAGGAGGTGCAGCTCCCCGAGACCGAGGCTCCGACCGAAGCCTCGACCGGAGCCCCGGCCACGGCCCCGACCGAGGTCGAGGTCGAGGCCGCCGAGGCCGAGACGGCACCCGCCGTCGAGGTCCCCGAGCCCACCGCGGGCCGGCTGGTCCGGCTGCGCTCCCGGCTCTCCCGCTCGCAGAACTCGCTCGGCAAGGGCCTGCTCTCGCTGCTCTCCCGCGAGCACCTGGACGAGGACACCTGGGAGGAGATCGAGGAGACCCTGCTGACCGCCGACGTCGGCGTGGCCCCCACCCAGGAGCTGGTCGAGCGGCTGCGCACCCGGGTGAAGGTGCTCGGCACCCGGACGCCCGACGAACTGCGCGCCCTGCTGCGCGAGGAGCTCGTCGAGCTGATCGGCAAGGACGCCGACCGCACCGTCCGCTCCACCAAGCACGCGGAGGGGCCGGCCGTGGTCCTGGTGGTCGGCGTCAACGGCGTCGGCAAGACCACCACCACCGGCAAGCTCGCCCGCGTCCTGGTCGCCGACGGCCGCAAGGTGGTGCTCGGCGCCGCCGACACCTTCCGGGCCGCCGCCGCCGACCAGCTGCAGACCTGGGGCGAGCGGGTCGGTGCGCGCACCGTGCGCGGACCGGAGGGCGGTGACCCGGCCTCGATCGCGTTCGACGCGGTCAAGGAGGGCATCGCCGAGGGCGCCGACACCGTGCTGGTGGACACCGCCGGCCGACTGCACACCAAGACCGGCCTGATGGACGAGCTGGGCAAGGTCAAGCGGGTCGTCGAGAAGCACGGCCCGGTGGACGAGGTGCTGCTGGTGCTGGACGCCACCACCGGCCAGAACGGCCTGATCCAGGCCCGGGTGTTCGCCGAGGTGGTCGACATCACCGGCATCGTGCTGACCAAGCTGGACGGCACCGCCAAGGGCGGCATCGTGGTCGCGGTCCAGCGCGACCTGGGCGTGCCGGTCAAGCTGGTCGGCCTGGGCGAGGGTGCGGACGACCTGGCGCCGTTCGAGCCGGGCGCGTTCGTGGACGCGCTGATCGGGGACTGAGGCCCCGTACGCACGAAGGGTCCGCTCCGCGAGGGGCGGGCCCTTTCGCGTTGCCGCCCGGGACCGGAGGGGTGCCCGGGGCCGGAGGAGCGTGCTGAGCTGGAGGGGCGCACGCCGAGCCGCGTGGGGCGGGTGGGGCGCGCCGAGGCCTACGAGGCGAGCCAGGCGGGTTCGGCGGTGCGCTCGCGGCCGCGGTGGCAGGCGTAGGCGAGGGTGCCGAGCAGCAGCCGGGCCTCGGGCGGGCAGCCGGCGTTGTCGCGGGTGGGGCGGCGCAGCCAGCGGACCGGGCCGAGCGCGCCGAGCACGGTGGGCGGGGCGGCGACGTAGCTGCCCTCGCCGTGGCAGGTGAGGTCGAGCGCGGCGTCGTCCCAGCCCATCCGGTAGAGCAGGTCGGGCAGCCGGCGGGCGGCGCCGGCGGCGACCAGGAACTGCAGCCGGCCGGTGGGCGCGGCGAGCACCGGGCCGACCTGGGTGCCCATCCGCTCCAGCCGGACCAGCGCCTGCAGTCCGGCTTGCTCGGGAACGTCCAGGACGTCGAAGGCGCGGCCGGTGGGGAACAGCACCGAGCCCCCGGCGCGCGCCTCCCGGGACCGGTCCTCGCCGCCGGGTACGGGATGCAGGCCGGGCGCGGCGCAGCGGTCGGAGCCGCAGGGACAGCGGGTCGGGGCGGTGGCGGAGCCGGCCGGGGCGCCGGTGGCGACCGTCCAGCCCCAGCGGCCGGTGTACTCCGCGGCGGCTTGGGACGCGGTGACCTTGGTGCGGCGGCGCGCGCCCAGCGGTGTCAACCGCAGGTGTCCCAGTCGAAGTTCGCCGAACAGGTTGTCCATGCCTCCCCCAACAGGTTCCCGTCGCCGATGGTTACGGGATGGTGACTGTGTGTTGATTGTCCGTTGCGTGGTGCGTTGTGCGGTGGCGGCGTGCAGCGCCCGGTGTGCGCCTGTCGTGGTGGTGCGCCTCGAGCGCCGCCTTGTGGCTGGCGGCACCGATGCCGGATCGTGGGGTGGGCGAGGCGGCCGCCGATCAGGGTGGGCGGCGAACTCGCCTGTGACTGCGGTGGGTTGCCGGGGCTGCCGGGTTTCGCCGGTGGCCTTGGCGGCCCGCATATGCCGGGCCGTCGGACCTACCTAGTGAAGCGCGTGGGCCGTGGCTTCGGTTCACTCGTGGGGGTGGCGAAAGGTGGCGTTTCGCCAGGGCCGCTCCCGTGGGCGCCGCGCGGGGCATTACGTTCAGCACACGGACGTCTTCATGGAATCGACTCCGGTCCGCCAGGGCGCGGGAGTTGGGAACCTGACGGTCCGTCCGTAACGATGGCACACCAGTGCGAGAGCGTGGTACGGCAACACCTCAGGCACGGCACGTCTGGCAAGGGCCCGAAACCGTCGGGCGTCACGATCGGGGCCCCGAGGGGGCCGGGCGGGATGGGGACGTTCCCATGGCAGAGAAGCAACCCAACGAGAAGCTGACCACCTGGTTCGCCCGCAGCGGCTGGTCCAAGGGCGAGCTGGCCCGCCAGGTCAACCGCCGGGCCCGGCAGATCGGCGCCCACCACGTGTCCACCGACACCTCGCGGGTGCGCCGCTGGCTCGACGGCGAACAGCCCCGCGAGCCGATTCCCAAGATCATGTCGGAGCTCTTCTCCGAGCGCTTCGGCTCGGTGGTCTCGATCGAGGACCTCGGCCTGCGCGCCGCGATCCCGGTCTCCACCGTGGGCGGCGGCGTCGACCTGCCGTGGAGCGCGCCGCAGACCGTCCAGCTGATCAGCGACTACTCCCGCAGCGACCTGATGCTCAACCGCCGGGGCTTCCTCGGCACCTCGCTCGCGCTGACCGCCGGCGCCGCGCTGATCGAGCCGATGCAGCGCTGGCTCACCCCCGGCCCGACCGGCGCCCCCACCCCGATCCTCGCCGCGGCCAACGGCGGCGACCCGTTCACCGGCCGGCTGTCCGAGCCCGAGCTCGAACTGCTGGAGCAGACCACGGTCATGTTCCGGCAGTGGGACGCGCAGAACGGCGGCGGGCTGCGCCGCAAGGCCGTCGTCGGCCAGCTCCACGAGGTCACCGACCTGCTCCAGGAGACGTACAACGAGAACACCACCCGGCGGCTGTTCCGGCTCACTGCCGAACTCGCCCACCTGGCCGGGTGGATGTCGTACGACGTCGGGATGCACCCGAGCGCGCAGAAGTACTACGTGCTGGCCCTGCACGCCGCCAAGGAGGCCGGGGACCGCCCGTTCGGCGCACTCATCCTCACCGACATGAGCCGCCAGATGATCCACCTCAACCGGGGCGAGGACGCCCTGGAGCTGATCCACCTGGCGCAGTACGGCAGCCGGGACACCGCCAGCGCGCGCCAGCAGTCCCTGCTGTACGCGATGGAGGCGCGCGCCTACGCCACCATCGGCGAGGTGAACCGCTGCGCCCGGGCCGTCCGGCTGGCCGAGGACACCTTCACCGACATCCGCGAGGGGGAGGCGGAGCCGGACTGGCTGAAGTTCTTCTCGCCGGCCGAGCTGAACGCCGAGAACGCGCACTCCTTCCGCGACCTCGCGTACCACTCCGACAACGCCCAGCTGTACGCCTCGATGTCCGCGCCGGTGATGGAGCGCGCGGTCGACCTGTTCCGCCAGGACGGCGACCACGTGCGCTCGTACGCCTTCAACCTGATCGGCATGGCCAGCGTCCACCTGCTGCAGCGGGAGGCCGAGCAGGCCGCGGTGATGGCCGAGCAGGCGGTGGACATCGCCACCAAGGTGCGCTCGGAGCGGCTGAACTCCCGGGTCCGCAAGACCACCGAGGCCGCGGCTGCCCGGTTCAAGGGCGTGGACGCGGTGAGCCGGCTCAAGGAGCGCGTCGTCCAGGACATCCCCGAGTACGTCTCGGTGGTCTGAGCACCCCGAGCCCGTGGGCCGCGGACCCGGCCCGAGGACCCCGCCGACCGTGACGGCCGCCGCCGCCACGGTCGGTGGCCGTCGTGCCACCGGCCGTCCCGTTCGGCGGCACGGTAACCCGTTCGGCCCTGCGGCACGGCCGTCGTTCACGCAGGTGTAACCCGGGCGTCGCACGCGTCACGGCCGCGAAACAACGAGCCGCACTGGCCGAAACCAGCCTTCGGCACTCTCCTCTTCATCGCCGACACCCCGGGTGGCACGGGACGGGTAATCCGGGTTTGGATCGGCTTCCACGCAGAGGAGACGCCGATGCCGGACGGCTTCAGCGCGGGCGACACCGCCTTCGTGCTCATCAGTGCGGCCCTGGTCATGGTGATGACCCCGGGCCTGGCCTTCTTCTACGGGGGCATGGTCAGGGCCAAGAGCACCCTGAACATGCTGGCGATGAGCTTCCTCTCGCTCGGCATCGTCAGCGTGCTCTGGGTCCTCTACGGGTACTCGCTCAGCTTCGGACCCGACTCCTTCGCCGGTCTGATCGGCAACCTGGACTTCCTCGGGATGCGCGGCATCGGCCTGAACGACCTCACCGGGACCATCCCGGTCACCGCGTTCGCCACCTTCCAGCTGATGTTCGCGATCATCACCCCGGCGCTGATCAGCGGCGCGATTGCGGACCGGGCCAAGTTCGGCGCCTGGGGCCTGTTCATCGCGCTCTGGGTGACCGTCGTCTACTTCCCGGTCGCGCACTGGGTGTTCTTCTTCGACGGCGGCCACGGCGGCTGGCTGGGCGACCGCAACGGCGTGATCGACTTCGCCGGCGGCACGGCCGTGCACATCAACGCGGGCGTGGCCGGCCTCGCGCTCTGCCTGGTGCTGGGCAAGCGGGTCGGCTTCAAGAAGGACCCGATGCGCCCGCACAGCCTGCCGCTGGTGATGCTCGGCTCCGGGCTGCTGTGGTTCGGCTGGTTCGGCTTCAACGCGGGCTCGGCGCTGGCCGCCAACGGCGTCGCCGCGATGGCGATGGTCAACACCCAGGTCGCCACCGGTGCGGCGCTGGTCGGCTGGCTGGTCTACGAGAAGCTCAGGCACGGCGCGTTCACCACGCTGGGCGCCGCCTCCGGCGCGGTGGCCGGCCTGGTCGCGATCACCCCGGCCTGCGGCTCGGTCAGCCCGCTGGGCGCGGTGGCGATCGGCCTGATCGCCGGCGCGGTCTGCGCCGCCGCGGTCAGCCTCAAGTACCGCCTCGGCTTCGACGACTCGCTCGACGTGGTCGGCGTGCACGCGGTGGGCGGCGCGATCGGCTCGCTGCTGATCGGCCTGTTCGCCACCGGCGGGGTCGGCCAGACCGCCAAGGGTTTGTTCTACGGCGGCGGGCCGGCGCAGCTCGGCAAGCAGGCGATGGGCGTGGCCGTGGTCGCGGCGTACTCCTTCGTCCTGTCCTGGCTGCTGGCGAAGGCGATCGACAGGACGGTCGGCTTCCGGGTCGCCGAGGAGGTCGAGGTGGCCGGCATCGACCAGGCCGAACACGCCGAGTCCGCCTACGATTTCAGCGCGGTGGGCGCGGGCCTGGCGCGGGCCCTGCCGGGCCTGGTCGGTGCCGCGGCGGCCGCGAGGTCCGCGGAGAAGCCCGCCACCGGGAAGACCGCCGCCAAGGCCGCTGGGAAGGCCGCCGACAAGACCACCGCCGAGCCCGCCGAGAAGACCGAGGTCGACGCCCGATGAAGCTCATCACCGCCGTGATCAAGCCGTACCGCCTGGACGAGGTGAAGGCCGCCCTACAGGCCTTCGGGGTGCACGGCCTGACCGTCACCGAGGCCAGCGGCTACGGCCGCCAGCGCGGCCACACCGAGGTCTACCGGGGCGCCGAGTACACCGTGGACCTGGTCCCCAAGGTCAGAATCGAGGTGCTGGTCGAGGACGAGGACGCCGACGAGCTGATCGAGGTCCTGGTGAAGGCCGCCCGGACCGGCAAGATCGGCGACGGCAAGGTCTGGAGCGTCCCGGTCGACACCGCCGTCCGGGTCCGCACCGGCGAGCGCGGGCCGGACGCCCTCTGAGGGCCCTTCGCCGAGGGCCCTTCGTCGAGGGCCCCGAACCGTAGGACGCGCCGCAGGCGGGCCCGCCGCCCCCGAGGGGTCGCGGGTCCGCCGACGGCGCATCGGCGCCGGGCCGCCCCCAGGCCGCCCGGGACCTCCCCGCGGCCGCCCGCAGGCCGTCCGGCGCCGCCCGCTCAACCGCACGACGGACGGGACCACGCCATGACCACCGAGACCAGCCCTCCCGACTACGGCGCCGCCCGGGCCGCGCTGCTCGCCGGCCCCGGCCCGGCCGGGCGGCCCCGCCGCGCGGCTCTCGCCCGGCTCACCGACGACTGGCTGGCCGGTCTGCTCGCGGCCGCCGGCGGCCCGCCCGGCGTCGCGCTGGTCGCTGTCGGCGGCTACGGGCGCGGCGAGCTGTCCCCACGCAGCGACCTCGACGTCCTGCTGCTGCACGACGGCCGGCTCGACCCCGACCTGCCCGAGCGGATCTGGTACCCGGTCTGGGACGCGGGCGCCGCGCTCGACCACTCGGTGCGCACCGTCGCCGAGGCCCGGTCCGTCGCCGCCGCCGACCTCAAGGCCCAGCTCGGCCTGCTGGACGCCCGCCACCTCGCCGGGGACCAGACGCTCACCGCCGCCCTGCGCTCCGCCGTGCTCACCGACTGGCGCGCGAGCGCCCCCGCGCGCCTGCCGGAGCTGCGCGACCTCGGGCGGGAGCGGGCCGAGCGGCACGGCGAGCTGTCGTTCCTGCTGGAGCCCGACCTCAAGGAGGCCCGCGGCGGCCTGCGCGACGCCGTCGCGCTCAACGCCGTCGCCGCCACCTGGCTCGCCGACGCCCCCCGGGACGGCCTGGACGCCGCCGCGCTGCGGCTCGCCGACGTCCGCGACGCGCTGCACCTGGCCACCGGCCGGGCCACCGAGCGGCTCGGCCTCCAGGACCAGGACCAGGTCGCCGAACGGCTCGGCGTGCTGGACGCCGACACCCTGCTGCGCCAGGTCTACGAGGCCGCCCGCACCATCGCCTACGCGAGTGACGTCACCTGGCGGGCGGTGGACCGGGTGCTCGCCGCCCGGTCCGGCCGGGGCCGCCGGGCTGCCCGGTCGGCCTTCCCGTTCACCGGCGCCGGGCGCGGCGCGGGCGCGGTGGCCAGGGGCACGGTCGCGCGCCGGCCGCTCGCCGAGGGCGTGGTCGAGCAGGACGGCGAGGCGGTGCTCGCCCAGGGCGCCCGCCCGGCCGCCGACCCGGTGCTGCCGCTGCGCGCCGCGGCCGCCGCCGCGCAGAACGGGCTCACCGTCTCGTACGCGACGGTGCGCCGGCTGGCCGCCGAGTGCCGCCCGCTGCCGGTGCCCTGGCCGGACGAGGCGCGCGAGCAGCTGGTCACCCTGCTGGGCGCGGGCGAGGCGGCCGTCCCGGTGTGGGAGGCGCTGGAGGCGGAGGGACTGGTCACCCGGCTGCTGCCGGACTGGGAGCGGGTGCGCTGCCGTCCGCAGCGCAACGCCGTGCACCGCTGGACGGTCGACCGGCACCTGGTGGAGACGGCGGTGCGGGCCGCGGCGATGACCCGCCGGGTGGCCCGGCCGGACCTCCTGCTGGTCGCCGCGCTGCTGCACGACATCGGCAAGGGCTGGCCCGGCGACCACAGCGAGGCCGGCGAGGTCATCGTCCGTGACATCGCCGCCCGGATGGGCTTCGGCCCCGAGGACACCGAGACCCTGGCGGTGCTGGTCCGCCACCACCTGACCCTGGTCGACACCGCGACCCGACGGGACCCGGACGACCCGGCCACCGTCGAGGCGATCACCAAGGTGGTCGGCACCGCGGCACAACTGGAGCTGCTGCACGTGCTCACCGAGGCGGACGCGCTGGCCACCGGCCCGGCCGCGTGGAGCGGCTGGCGGGCCTCGCTGGTGGACGGCCTGGCGGCCCGGGTCGCCGCCCGGCTGGCCGGCGCCTACGCCGCGCCCGTGGAGGCCGCGCCGACCGCCGCGCAGGAGCGGCTCGCGGTGGAGGCCGCCCGGACCGGCGGGCCCGCCCTGTCGCTGCTGGCGCAGTCCGAGGGGGCGGACCCGGGCGCCGAGCCGATGGGCGTCGAGCTGACCCTGGCCGTCCCGGACCGGCCCGGACTGCTCGGCACCGTCGCCGGGGTGCTCGCGCTACACCGGCTGGCCGTCCGCTCGGCCGGCCTGCGCGAGCTGGACCCGATCGGCGCCGGCCCGGTGCTGCTGCTGTCCTGGCGGGTGGCCGCCGAGTTCGGCGAGCTGCCGGAGGCCGCCCGGCTGCGGGCCGACCTGCGCCGGGCGCTGGACGGCTCGCTGGACGTCTCGCGCCGGCTGGCCGAGCGGGACGCCGCCGCCCCGCGCCGCCGGGGCATCCCCACCCCGCCGCCGGTGGTCGCGGTGGCGCCCGCGGTGGCCTCGGCGACCGCGACCGTCCTGGAGGTCCGCGCGCACGACGCCCCGGGGCTGCTGCACCGGATCGGCCGGGCGCTGGACGGGGCGGGCGTGCGGGTGCGGACGGCGCACGTCTCGACGCTGGGCGCGGAGGCCGTCGACTCCTTCTACCTGACCGACGGGGCGGGTCGGCCGCTCGCCGCCGGGCGGGCGGGGGAGGTGGCGGCGGCGGTCCGGGCGGCGCTGGGCTGAGTCGCGCCGGGGCCCGCCGGATTCCGCCGGGGTCGGTCCGCCGGGGTCCGCCGACGCCTGCCGAGGTCCGTTCCAAGGCCTGTTCCGAGGCCCGTTCCGAGGTCGTGGCAACCCGGGTGGAGACCATACCCGGGGCGGCCGGATACCCTGGTGGGCGACGACCGTACCGATACCGATGCCGCAGAGGACCCGCGACGACGTGTTCGACACTCTTTCCGATCGCCTCGCAGCGACGTTCAAGAACCTCCGGGGCAAGGGCCGCCTGAGCGAGGCGGACATCGAGGCCACCGCCCGCGAGATCCGCATCGCGCTGCTGGAGGCGGACGTCGCGCTGCCGGTCGTGCGGGCCTTCATCAAGCAGGTCAAGGAGCGGGCGGCCGGCGCCGAGGTCTCGGGCGCGCTCAACCCCGCGCAGCAGATCATCAAGATCGTCAACGAGGAGCTCATCGCGATCCTCGGCGGCGAGACCCGCCGGGTCCGGTTCGCGAAGAGCGGCCCGACGGTGATCATGCTCGCCGGTCTGCAGGGTGCCGGTAAGACCACCCTCGCGGGCAAGCTCGGCCACTGGCTGAAGAGCCAGAAGCACACCCCGCTGCTGGTCGCCTGCGACCTCCAGCGGCCCAACGCCGTCAACCAGCTCCAGGTGGTCGCCGAGCGCGCCGGTGTGGCCTTCTACGGCCCGCAGCCGGGCAACGGCGTCGGCGACCCGGTGCAGGTGGCCAAGGACTCGATCGAGTACGCCAAGCAGAAGCAGTACGACGTCGTCGTCGTCGACACCGCCGGACGCCTGGGCATCGACGCCGAGCTGATGCAGCAGGCCGCGGACATCCGCGCCGCGGTCAACCCGGACGAGGTCCTGTTCGTCGTCGACGCGATGATCGGCCAGGACGCGGTCACCACCGCGCAGGCCTTCCTCGACGGCGTCGACTTCACCGGTGTCGTGCTCTCCAAGCTCGACGGCGACGCCCGCGGCGGTGCCGCCCTGTCGGTCGCGCACGTCACCGGCCGGCAGATCATGTTCGCCTCCAACGGCGAGAAGGTCGACGACTTCGACGCCTTCCACCCCGACCGGATGGCCTCGCGCATCCTCGGCATGGGTGACGTCCTCTCGCTGATCGAGAAGGCCGAGCAGACCTTCTCGCAGGAGGAGGCCGAGAAGATCGCCGCCAAGCTGCGCGGCGGCCCGAAGGCGTTCACTCTGGACGACTTCCTGTCGCAGCTGGAGCAGGTCCAGAAGATGGGCTCGATCTCCAAGCTGCTGGGGATGCTGCCCGGGATGGGTCAGATCCGCGACCAGATCAACAACATCGACGACAAGGACGTCAACCGGGTCGGCGCGATCATCAAGTCGATGACCCCGGCCGAGCGCGCCGAGCCGGAGCTGATCAACGGCTCCCGCCGGGCCCGCATCGCCAAGGGCTCGGGTGTCCAGGTCGGCGAGGTGAAGAACCTGGTCGAGCGGTTCTTCGACGCCCGCAAGATGATGTCCGCGATGGCCTCCGGCAAGGGCGTGCCCGGTATGCCGGGGATCCCGGGCATGGGCGGCGGCGCCAAGAAGTCCGGCAAGAAGGCCCCGCAGGCCAAGGGCAAGCGCAAGAGCGGCAACCCGCTCAAGCGGGCGCAGGAGGAGGCCGCGGCCGCCCAGCGCCGCGCGCTCGGCCCGGGCGGCGACCAGGACCCGGCCGGCGGCGGCGCGTTCGGCCTCGGCGCGGGCAAGGGCCCGGCCGACTTCGAGCTGCCCAAGGAGTTCAAGGACCTGCTGTAGACCGGTCCGTCGTGGGGGAGGGCGGCGAGGACGAGGGGGTCGGGGGCGGTGGGCGGGCCGCGCGCGCACGCGGGGGGGGTGTGTTGGTGTGGGAGAGACGC
>NZ_JBHWIR010000062.1:0-30784 GCF_042731835.1 Kitasatospora sp. NPDC059817
TCCCATACCAGTGAAGTCAGGATGTTCAAGAGATCACGCAGTGGCCCGCTTTTGATGCGCCGTCCGTGGCCCTAATTTCACCCGTCGACGACAGCTTCTGCCCAGAGTGCGTTGCCGCCGACGATGGAAGGTGGCCCTTGGCCTGGTCACTGCCCTGGGTGTTCTGCTGCCTCGTTCACAGGCGCTATCTGATTACCATCTGTTCGACGTGCCGCATGAAGGTGCGGCCCGCCGAAGTCAGCCTCGCACGAGGGGTCTGTGGCCGTGCTGCTCGGGAGCGTGGAGCCGACCCGGCTCTTCGCTGTCCTGGGCGCTTCCGGAACGCAGAAGCGCCACCACTGCGGGATCCCGAGCTGATTCGACTCCAGAAGCTGCTCCTCGAGCACCTCCAGGCCGACAGCGAGGCTTCACGCGACCGAGCCCGTGCCGACTTCCAAGATCTCTCGGAAATCGCCGTGATGGCCTTGTTCCTAGCGACTCCCGCGCATCTGGACGGCGCCGATCCAGTAATACATGACGCCTTTTCTTCTTTTTCCCGAAGATACTTCGTGAAACACGGGAGGCTCATGATGGAGAGGGATCGATTCCACCCTGGATTGCTGGTTCTCACCGGGTGTTTGCGTGTGGCATCCCAGATCGTCTTCGCAGACGACCCTTTCACTAGCCGATCTCAGAAAGCATCCGGCAGATCCTGCCGTTCGACCGCTTCGCCGTTCCTGGATCACTCGGCCACCTGTCCACTCAGGCGAGCGAATCAGGTCGATCATAGAGGCAGTGCAGGAGAATTCCAAGTTTTCTCGCGGCTGGCCTTCCTGAATCATGCGCAACCAAACTGCCAGATCTGCCGACCCGGTCAGAGATCCCGGCGCCAGGTAAGTTTGTCATAAGAAATCGGCCCCAGCGAAAGCTTCAAGATCGGCTGGAGACGCTGGCTCCCCAAGAGGAAGAGCCAGATGTCGTTGTCGTCCCACGGATGATCGGGGTACGACCGTGGTGAATCCACTTCCTCATTGCCCAGAAGCCATCGCGTCGCCTCGTCCATGTCCTCACAAATGGCCAACTGTCCCGCTATCCGGACCATGCCGGCCATCCCAAGGCCAGGGAAGGAGTTGGTGGCCTTCCTGGACCGGGTTCGCGCGGGGAAGCCCTCACGGACTGTCTTATCGGCCCCGGCAAGGTGGCGGGACTCAGCATGCCACGAGACCAGTTTGAGTAGGACGTTGAAGTCGTTCTCTGCGGCCCGGTCGCATTCCTGCCCTGGGCCATCGACGAGTGGCAAGGTGTTGAGCCACGCTTGGATCTCCAACAGGACTCGGTCACGGGTGCGAAGCACCGGAAGCTCCTTCAATGGCTTTCCGCACCAGAGGGTGCCGGTGCGTTCGACAGCGGCAGGCCGCCGGAGGCTCGGGCTCACCGGCATCGGCCCTGTACACAAACCCGGACTCCTGTCCCGGAATCTCCAGGGCTGGATCGGCGCGTCACAGCCAGTGCATTCGCGCACCAAGTAGCAGGAATGTTCCAGGCAGATCACCGACCATCTCCTGTACCAGAGCAGAGGCCACCGGTTGTCCTTCTCATACAGGCACTTCGGGCAGACTCCTCCCAGTACCTTAGTGGAGCGGAAGCTGTTCCTGCCTCCTGCGTTGATCCACAGGTCCGGCATCCGCTGACCCTTGTCATCGACATGCAAGGGGCTGAGCGTCATCGCGAAAACCTCATCGAGGGTCAGACCGGTGGCGGCGCTCACGTTGGCTGCTTGGGCGGTGGTGAGCTGGATAGTGCGATAGGCAAGGCGTCTGCCGGCACTGTTTTCCACTTCCAGACCGAGCAGTGACATGGCATGCCTGCGACCGATTTCATAGGTTGCCGCTATGTGCTCAACCCAGCTATGCAGTGATTCGCCTGCCAACGGCAGCGGCACCGAGGCCAACCGCCGAGGCACCGTCGACGTCATCTCCTGCGGCATGGTGACCGTTCTCCCCGTGTCTTAGCGGCGGGCTGGACGCAGATCGACATCGGCTCCAGGGCATCAGCTACCGCTCACGCCGGGGGGAAATCGACTGGCCGCTTCCAGAGTCGAGCCGTAGTACGGCAGGCAGGTCTTGATGTCAGAGTCCTGGTACGCGCCCGCCCAAGCAGCGGCTGTAAACAGGTCTTGAACCGCGAACTCGCACTCCCGGCCTGCGCGAAGCACCCCGTCCTGAAAGGCCCCGACCTCGTCTCGGCTCGGCCACCGCGTCGCAGTGGAGAAGAACGCCTCGGCCCAGATCTCGCACATGCGGGTGAAGAACGCCGGCTTCTTGGTGATCGCCAATTCTGCCTCGCCGAGGCCGAAGTAGAGGTTCGAGGAGCGATGCGCACCTGCATAGACGGCGGCCCGCAGGACGCGAACGACGTACACGCCTTCGTTCAGCAGCTCGTCACACTGGTCCTTGACCCGGTCGACCAGATCGGTAGGCGGGTACTCGCCCGCCTTGATCAGCCAGGACATCGACCAGGCCTCGAGCACCTCACTACGGTCGAATGCTGCAAGGGCCTCGGTGACGTCGGTGAGATGGAACCAGGCGGCGAACTGCGCTCCCTGCAGGAGCCGATGAGGCTCCTCACCGCCGTCTTCGCGGCATCGCGCGACACTGGCCGAGAAGGTCCGGCCCTGGTCGTTGCGTATGCTGCCTGGCCACTCGTTGACCCATACGTCAACGGCTGCTTCGGCAATCGGGTCGCGTTCATCGCCTTCAGAGGCCACCTTGTCCTCGGCGCTGACGATGGCCTTGGCACGCTCCTGAAGTCCGTCGATCATGCGCCACGCGATGCCGCACACGTACTTGAAAACGTTGGGCAGCTTGACCATAGGGTTCGTCATGGCCGTCTCGACGATGTCGGGCCACACCGATACAGGCAGGCCGGCTACCCGGAAGCGCTCGATACTGGTGCGCCAGTTCTCGTCGAGCGGGGTTGACAAGCGCTGGCCGCTGCTCTCGTAAGTCCACGTTTCCCATGCCTGCTGGAACGCCTTCCTGTAGGCAAGCCTGGGCGCTTCCTGCGCTTCGAGTTCGGCGGCGGCTTGCTTGAGCGCTGCCGCCCAGCGCAGGGCGTCCTGGGCCACGTCGGCGACGATGGCCGCGTCAGCGGGGACTGAGGACTTGCCGCTGTTGCAGGGCTCGCATGCGGCGATGAGGTTCTCCGGACTGTCGCTTCCACCGAGGGCGGTGGGGGTGACGTGGTCGACTGCCAGCTTCACGTCGGGGGCCGTGGCTCCGCAGTAGCGGCACGTGTGGTTGTCACGGCGGAGGATTTCGAACCGGAGACGCTTGCCGACGGCCATGTAGCTCTTCTCTCGCGGTGGTGGGCTCTGCGTGGGCGCTGACGTTAGCTCAGCAGGCGGACATGAACCCCAATCAGAATAGGAACTCCTCGGAATGCCGCCCTGCTGCGGTGCGTCCCAGGTGGGGCTGGTTGGAAACCGCCGCGGCTCCTCGGTGATGAACGCCAGCCCGGGGGCGGCGCCCGGGCAGCCTCGGCCGGATACGATGCCGACGCGTCGCACAGGATCGGATGCTGGGGCGTTGGGCCTGGGCCGCAGGCCGGTGATGGTGATCCGGGGCGTCCAGTCCTCGCGTCGTTCCACGGTTGAAGAGGTGGCCAGGGTCGAGGGAGAGGCTGCGGCGGAGTCGACCATCTCGCGGCGCAGCGCGTGTCGGGCCCGCCAGGCATCGCCGCCGTCGCGGTCGTGGCCGGTGCTTCAGTCGAGCGCCCACTCGCCAAACTCACCTCGGCGGACGTCGAGTCCGCTGCCGACGGCCGACGCTTAAGGCAGTAAAGAGCTTCGAACAGGTCGCTCTCGACCCTCACCGAGAACCATGAGGCGGCTACGACGCCCGCCGCAACAGGCAGTTGCCTGCGCAAGCGCGCGACAACCATACGCTGGCGTGCGCCGCCGTGAACGCGCCATCTACGCCGACCGAGGTGCCTGCGAGAGCCGCAGGCCCGATTCGCGTCGCTCCGCAGGCAATCGACGTTCCGCAGACCCCGGTGCCAGTGGTGGCGTGGTGCCGCAGCGGTGCCGAGCAGCCTCGGCATGCCGGGGTATCGGCACTGGTCAGCACCCTGCCCTGGGGCTAAACCCCTGGCAGGCGGGCCAGTGGCTGGTTAACGCTGGACCCGATGATCATTGTTGGCGATCCGTCAGGTTTTGTCGGAGCCCGCTGCTACACCAATTCTCCGGGGGCGGGCCGCGCTGGGCGGAGCGCCGTTGTGGGAGGGAATCGCATGGTGCCCGAGGGATACACCTACGTGAAGGGTCACATCCGCCGCAAGCCGCGGCCGAGGATCAACAAGACCAGCGGCTGGCTGATCGCGGCGCTCGTCGTCGGCGGCCTGTGGCTGTACGGGCAGGGCGGCGGCTCGGCGACGACCACGAACACCAGCCCTGGCACCACCGCCCCGGCCTCCGCCCCGGCGGCGGGCCACTGATGCGCCGAAAGCTCCGCCGGCTCGGGCTGCGGGCACCGCGTACTGCGGCCGAACGCGCCGCCGCCGTCGTTATCGCGCTGGTCGTAGTGTCGTGGGCTGCGCAGGGCCTGCGGTGGGTGGTCACCGACGGCCTGCCCCTGCTCGTGGTCCTGGCCGCCCTCAGCGCGGTGGGCCTTGCGGCCTGGTGGTGGATTCGGCGCGTGGGTGCGGCCGCGCGCCGCGAGCGGCTGGCCTCGCTGCGGCTCAGCCTTGCCCAGCTCGACGCGATGAACGACAAGCAGTTCGAATTTGCCCTGCGCGACCTGCTCCTGCGCGACGGGATCGAGGCCCGGCAGGTCGGCCAGCAGGGTGACCAGGCCGCCGACGTGATCGGCCAGGACGCCAGGTGGGGCCGGATCGTCGTGCAGGCCAAGCACACCAAAGTCGGCGGCAAGGTCGGCTCGCAGGTGATGTACCAGGTCAAGGGCACCGCCCAGCCCGTGCACCGGGCCGATGTCGCGGTGGTCGTCACCAACGGCTCCTTCACCCGCGACGCCAAGGCATGGGGCGACAAGCACGGCATCTACTGGGTGGACCGCGAGGCCCTGCGACGCTGGGCCGAGGGCGGCACCGCCCTGCCCGACCTCCTGCACCTGTCCCGGCGCGGTCGGCTCAGGGCGGCGGCATGACGATCGCCAGGACCTCGGTGCTCGCCGCAGAGTCGGTGGACGACACGCTGGACAGCTTGCCGCCGGGCGCGACCACGGGATCGTCCGGCGAACCAGCCCCGGACGACACGTGGGGCTGGCCGGAGGTGGCGATGGTGGCCACCGCGGTGCTGGGCGGGTTGGCCCTGATCGCCGGAATCGTGGTGCTCGGCCACTGGCTGGACAGCATCTGGTGGCCGTCCACCACCGTGCTGGGGCCGGCGTGCTTCCTCTTCGCGGTGTGGGGCTACCGGCGGGAGGGCCGCCAGAAGTGGGAGGAGCGGCTCCGTCGTACCGGGCTGAAGTACTCCCTCGCGCAACTCGACGCCCTCCACTACCGCAGGTTCGAGTACGCGGTGCGAGACCTGATGCGCCGCGACGGCTTCCGAGCAGAGCGGACCGGCGGCGGCGGGGACGACGCCTGCGACGTGCGGGCCGTGGACCCGGACGGGCGGATCTGGGCCGTCCAGGTCAAACACCGGCGTGACGGCGCCGCCGGAAAGAAGATCGGCGTCCCGGTCCTCCAGCAGGTCAAAGGCACCGCCCAACCCGTCCACGGCGCCACGTTCGCCCTCATCGTCACCAACGGAGGCTTCTCCTCCAAGGCAATCCCGTGGGGCAAGACCCACCGCATCCATCTCGTCGACCGGCACCTGCTGGAGACGTGGGCGGCTGGCGGCGGACTGCTGTGGGACCTGATCGACAACCTCCCCGCGCCCAAGCGCCACCCCTCCGACCCCGACCACAAGAAGGCCCGCCGCAAGTGAGAGGCCCACCCCGCCCCAACCCCGGAGCGGGCCCGCGACTGCCCCGCACAGCCGGGGGCCACCCGGTGGGTTGAGAGCCCGTGCCGGTCTGCGCTCGACCGGGCGGGCGGTGGGCCGAACCGGTCTCGCTGGGCTCCGTGCTCCGCTAGCCTGCATTGGGTGACGGAAGCGATGGACAACGCCTCGTGTGGCTCGCACTACAGCAAGATCGAGGAGGACCTGGTGGTCCTCGGCGAGTCCTTCGGGCTCGGTGAGGTCCAGGCGTGCCGCTTCCTGCCCAACGGCCTGATGAACGGCAACTGGCGGCTGGAGACGGCCGAGGGCGCGTTCGCGTTGAAGCGGATCATGGACGTGCCGCTGCCGCTCGCCCGCCGCAACCTCGCGGTCCTGTCGGAGCTGGCCGACGACGGAGTCCCGGTCGGACGGCCGATGGCCACCTCCTCTGGGGAGACCGTGGCGGAGGTCGCCGGCCGCGGCTACTGCCTGATCCCCTGGCTGGAAGGCGGCCATCAACCGGGGACTGAGCTCACCCTGGACCTGGCCGGCGACCTCGGCGTCCAGCTCGGCCAGATCCACTCGAGCCTGAACGACGAGCGAACCGCCCGCCTGCTGCCGCCGGCATCGGAGCCCCCGGCAGCCCCGGTGACCACCCCGTATTGGGCGCGCGCCGAAGCGGACCGCTTCCTTGCGCTGATCAACGCCCTGGACAGCCCGACAGCCTTCGACGCCGAGGCGGCCCAGGCGCTGGGCGAGCGCAAGGTGCTGCTCGACAAGTACGCCCACTGGCACCCCCGCACCGAGGTGGCGGCTGGCCCGGTGGGCTGGACGCACGGTGACGTGCAACACCGCAACGTCCTGTGGCGGGACGGCAAGATTGCCGGGGTGATCGACTGGGACCGCATCCGAGTGCGCCCGTTCGGCGAGGAGGTCGCCCGCACCGCCACGGTGCAGTTCGGCGGTGAGGACGGCTTCCTCGACCTGGAGCGGACCGCCGCGTTCGTGGCCGGCTACCGGTCGGTGGTGCCGATCCCGGTGCCGGCCCTCGCGGACGCGGTGGAGCGACTGTGGTGGAAGCGCATGTCGGACTACTGGCAGCTGGTCTTCCACTACGACCGCGACGATCACTCCTGCGACCACCTGTTCCTGCCCGCCGAGCGCTTCCTGGCCTGGTGGACGGAGCGGCGCGAGGACGTGCAAGAGGCGTTCGCGGCTATGCCGTGACCAGCGTGCGGACCAGCACGGCGGCGAGGGTCTCGCCGACCTGCTCCATGTAGTCCGGGGCCAGGATCTGCGGCACCTTGAGGACGATCATCTGCCGCATCGCCTTGTGGAAGTTGGGCAGCTCCTCGCTGGTCGGCGGCCGGTAGGGGCTTCGGGCCACGTGCGGCCAGAAGCGCGCGGCCAGCTCGGGGCGCTGGAGGAGTGGCGCCTGTGTCCAGTCCTCGTACAGGTGGCGGACGGGGATGCCGGCGGCCTTGAACCGCTTGCTCAGCTCGGCCGGGTCCGGCACGCGGACGCTGGCTGTCAGCGGGGTGCCGTACCAGCCGCGCACCGACAGCTCGCCGATCGAGGGCCAGGTGACGGGCGCGTCGCACTCCTCCAGCACCTTGCGGAGGGTGGCGAGGTTCTGTTCGGCGGCCAGCATCCGGTCGGGCAGTGATCGCAGTTGCTGGCGGGCGATGACGGCGGACAGGGCGGGCATCCGGTACTTGTAGGCGGCCCCGGTGGTGGATAACGGCTTCAGCTCAGGGAGGGTGAGCTCGGCGGCCAGGCGGGCGGGGTGGTGGCCGAGGGTGAGGGCCCGCTCGTAGACCTCGCGGTCCGTGGTGGTCAGGACGCCGCCCTCGCCGCCGGAGACGGCTTTGGACTCCTGGAGGCTGAAGCAGCCGGCCGCACCCCAGGAGCCGACCGCGCGGCCCTGGTAGAGGGCACCGTGGGCGTGCGAGCAGTCCTCGACGATCGGCAGACCGGTGGCCTTGGCGAGCTGGTCCATGCGAGCGGGGATGCCCCAGGTGTGGGTAGCGAGGACCGCGGAGCAGGCGTCGGCGGCCTCGGCGACGGCGGTGGCGGCGATGTTCGGACTGTCGGGCTCGGTGTCGCAGAAGACAGGGTAGCTGCCGGCCTGGAAGACGGCGGTGATGGCGGAGACCCAGGTCATCGGGGAGACGGCGACGCCAGCCTCCGGGCTGGCACCGACCGCGTGGAGGGCGGCGTGCAGGGAGGCAGTGCCGGAGTTGAACGACAGCGCGTGGCGGGTGCCGGTGAGGCGGGTGAAGGCGGCTTCGAGGGCGTTGGTGGCTGGGCCCCGGTTGATCTCGGAGAGGTGGCCGTCGTCGAGGAGCTTGAGGACGGCGTCCTTCTCGGCCTGCCCGTACTTGGGCTCGCGGGGGAACGGGAGGGTGACGGAGGGGTCGTTCACGGGTGTCCTTCCGGGCAGGAGCTGGGCGGGGTTACGGGCGGCGGCGCGCGTCGGAGTCGGCGTCGGGGGTGATGCGGGGAATGGCGGCGAGGTGGCCGTGGTCGAGGTCGTCGAGGTCGGCCTGGAGTTGGGCGGCCCGCAGCCGGACCATGTCGGGCTCGTCACAGGAGGCGTGGAAGTGCAGCAGCGAGTAGGCGATGCGAAGGCGGAACAGGACCAACGGCAGCAGGCGGTCGGCGGGGATCGGGCCGTCGAAGTAGCCGTCGAGCAGGGCCTCGGTCATTGGGGCCGGTTCGCGCAGGGACCAGCCGGCGAGTTCGGCCAGCGGGTCGCCGCCGCGCACGCTCTCCAGGTCGACGACGCCGGTGATCTGCCAGCCGTCGGTGAACAGGTGCCGGCCGACCCAGTCGCCGTGCAGGAGCCGGGGCGTGCTGCGGGGCAGGCGGCCCGATCCGACGTCGAGGATGAAGCGGGTCCGTTGCAGCAACTGGGGCAGGTCGAGGCCGTCGATGCTCGGGAGGTTGCGGGGCGCGAGGCTGAGGAACCAGCCCTGGATGGTGGCGTGCTGGCCGATGCCGTGGCCGTCGAGCTGGCCGAAGCTGCCGACCTCAATGGTGTGCAGGCGCCGGAGCACCTCGCCCGCGCACCTCGCCGCTTCCAGGTCCTGTGGCGTGGGCGGCTCAGCTTCGATTGGGCGGCCAGGGCAGCGGGTCTCCACGCAGGCTTCCCGGCTGTGCCAGAGGATCTCGGCGGCCGGGATACCGGCTTCGCGCATGTGGGCCGAGGCCCAGGCGGCGGTCGGGTAGCGCGAGCGGCTGCCCGCGCGGCGGACCTTGACGACCAGCTGGTGCCCGTCGCGGGTGGTGGCCACGAAGGGGAGGCTGTCGGTGCCGGCCTTGAGCGGGGTGAAGTGTGCGTCGGTGGCGTCGAAGCCCGCTGCGGCGAGCGCGTCGACCAGCAGCGGGTGCGGGTGGCTGATCACGGTCTCAGGGGCAGGCATCGGGCACCTCCGGCACGGGGACGGGACGGCGGTGGGCGGCGGAAGCCAGGGCGGCGTCCAGCAGGGCGATGGAGGCGAGGTTGTCGGCGGCAGGCACCGGCAGGCGGCCATCGTGGTGGAGGGCGTCGACCATGGCGGTGATGCACCGCTGGTAGGCCGGCGGCCCGGCCTCGGGCGCGTTCCCCGCCCGGTGGGGGTCCGGAGCCCACCGGGCGGCGAAGCCCCGGCCCTCCACCCGCCAGTCGCCGCCCGCGTTGGTCCGAAGAGCCGGGTCGACGATGTACCCGCCTCGGTAGGTGAACAGGGAGCCGTCGGCGAAGTGGACGGTGATCGCGGCGATCGAGCTGTGGGCCGCGAGGAAACCTGTCGCCGTCTCGGTGCAGGTCACTTCGGTGGGCGGCGCGGTGATCAGCGCGCGGACCTGGTCGAACGCGTGGACGGCGAGGTCCGTGGTGACGGGCAGGTGCTGGCCGCTGCGGAAGCCCGGGCCGGGCAGGGTGACCAGGGTGTCAGCGGTGATGGCGAAGGGCGAATGTCCGCCGGAGCGGACCGTGTCGGCGAAGGCGAGGAAGTCCGGGTCGGCGCCTCGGTTGTGCATGACGGCCAGCAGCAGGCCGCGCTCCTTGGCGAGGTGGACGAGGTCGAGGGCGTCGGGCAGGTTCAGGGCCAGCGGCTTCTCGGTCAGGACGTGCAGGCCCTGGGCGAGCGCCGAGCGGCTGACGGGGTAGTGGAGTTCGGGCGGTGTGAGGTTGACGACGACGTCGGCCTCGGCCCGGGTGAGCGCCTCGGGAAGCGTCGCGGCGACGGCCGGGCTAAGCCCGTATCGGGCGGCGAGCACCCGTGCCGCCCGCTGGTCGGGGTCGATGAGGGCGGTGATCTCGATGCGGCCGTCGGCGAGCAGGGAGCGGACCCAGCGGCTGGCGATGGCGCCGCAGCCGATGATCGCGGCCTTCACGACGCCTCCTCGAGCGGGTGCGGCCCCAGGGTCGGGCTGGGGCGGTGCTGGGTGGCCTGGTGGCGGTGGACGTGGTCGAGAGCGCGGGCGGTGAGGTCGTCGGGCGAGCCGCAGTCGGCGGCGTCGAGCTGGGCGACGACCGGGGCGAGCGGGTGGGCGAGGTATGCGTTGAAGTGCTCGCTGAAGTGACGGTCGTAGAAGATCGTCGGCATGCCCTTGCGCAGGCGGGCCCGGCTGGCGAGCACGTCCGGGTCGGCGGTGAGCACGATCGTCAGGTCGGGTATCGCCACCGGCCGGGTGGTGACCAGGCGTCGGGCCTGGTCGTCGCAGTCGAAGCCGTGCATCCGGCCGACGGCGTGGGCGTGAGCGAGGAGGGTGTCCATGGTGCGGTCGAGGATCACGTCCCGGCCCTCAGCGATGGCTTGCCTGGCCCGGGCGAGCCGCAGGTCCTCGACGTCCAGGAACTGGGCGATGTTGGCTAGTTGGTGCTCTGCCGTGAACGGCTCGGGGGCTGGCAGCCGGGTGGGGTCGGGGCTGGCGTGGTAGTAGCAGGGGATGATGGCGGGCCGGTTCAGGTGGGGTGCGAGCTGGGCGGCCAGCGTGGTCTTGCCGACGCAGCTGACGCCCTCGATGCCGAGGATCACGCGAACTCCCTGTCCGTGGTGGTGGATGGGGTGGTGCGGCGGTTGCTCTTGGGGGCGAGCGCGGTGTGGCGGGTACCGGTGACCGCCCAGCGGCCGAGGCCCGTCAGCGGGCCGATGCTCTTGAGCAGGAGCCCGGCCAACGTCTCCGCGCTCCGTACGGCGGTCTCCCGTGCGGCCAGCTGCTGGCCCTCGGCCGCGGCGAGAGCACGGACCGGTGCGACGGTGGCCGCCCACAGTGCCGTCGCAGCCGCCGCCCGGACGGGCAGGCGCGTGCGCGGGCCGAGCGCGAGGGCCAGGCAGGCGGCCGTCGCGGGCGAGACCAGCAGCCACGCCATGCCCCGGTAGACGCCGATGGTCAGGGCCGCCGCGTGGTCGCGGCGGCTGCCGTGGCCTTCGGCGTGCCAGCGGGCGGCACACTTCGGGTAGTCGAGGTAGCTCTGGAACCAGCGCTCGCTCTGCGCCAGCAGCTCGCTCAGGTATTCGGCCGCCGGCACGGTGGTGGTGAAGGGCAGGCTGTCCACCGGGATGCCGTCCAGGGTGAGCCGGTAGCCGAAGGCGACGTCGTCGAGCACCGTGAAGGTCGGCAGACCGCCGACCTTCCGGAGGACGTCCATGCGAACGAGCAGGCCATGGCCGACGGTCTGGGCCAGCCCCGGCAGGCCGGGGCCGGTGTGCGGGCGGCGGGCGGCGTCGGCGTGCTGGCGGAGGTTGGGGATCTCTCGGCGGAGGGTCCACAGGGTCTGAGCGCGGGCGGCGCCTCGGCAAAGGCTCCGCTCCCACCAGGCGCCGGCCGCACGCTGGGTGGCGAAGCGGGCGGACTGCTGAACGACGCACGGGAGTTCACCGTCGGCGGCCCGGCGGCGGGCCAGGAACTCGGCGGTCCGCTCCAGCAGTTCGCGGCTCGGGCGGGAGTCCACGTCGTAGACGGCGATGTACTCCTGGTCCGCGTCGGCGATGGCGAGTTGTTCGAGGGCGGCGTTGACCTGCGCCGCCTTGCGCCCGTCGCCCCGGTAGTGGACGTGCCGGACCAGCGGGTCGGACTGCGGCAGCCGTGCGAGTTCCGCCGTGACGACGTCCGCCGTGGTGGGGAAGCCGGACAGCACCTCGACAGCCACGGCATCGGTCAGTGTGCCCTCACCGGTGCTGGTCAGGGCCTTGCCGAGGGCGGCCAGCTCGTCGCCGGTCAGCTGCGGGAAGCGCTCGACCGTGAGGTCGGCCGCCGTCGCCCCCGCCAGCCGGGCGGCCAGGTGCTGGCGCTCGGCTTCCTCGCGGGCTGTGGTCACCAGGGTCAGCGTCGAGCCGGGGAGGTCGCGCAGGAGCGGGACGAACCAGGCCAGAGCGGCGGTGATCTGCTGTTGCTCCCGCAGCACCGGGACGACGACGTGCAGCACCATCGGCTCCACCGCCCTCCGGTTCCCGGCCTGCACGGGCTGGTCGGCCCAGGTCAGCGTCCGGCGGATGTGCCGCAGTCCGTTGACGTTGCGCGCGGCCACAGCGGCGGCGATCCACCAGGTGGCGCTCCGCCGCAGCGGCTTGCGCACTTGAGTGTTCACTCGGTACCGCCGTCGGCGACGTAGTCGTGGAACAGGCGGTAGGTGTCACGGAGTTCGCCGGCCGGATAGGTGTCCTGCCAGGGCTTATCGGGACCGGCGAAGTGCACGAGGGCGGCGGTCGTCTCGTCCTCCAGCAGCTGGGCGAGCGGGCTGTCCGCCTCGGCGTAGTGGACGAAGCCGGACTGGGCGGCCTGCGGCGACATGGCGAAGGTGTTCCACCGCCGGTCCAACCGCTGCCAGTTGTCGTCGACGGCCCAGTTCAGGGCATCCTGGTCCCAGAAGCGGACCTTGTCCGGGTGCTCGGACAGGAACTGCCGGGAGCGTTCGAAGACGCCGAGCCGCTGGCACCGGTCGAGGTCGATGAGCATGACGCCGCTGTTGAAGTAGTCCCGGCCGTACGGGACGCCGAGCTTCTCCCAGCCGGGCAGCTGGATGCCGCGACCGATGACCGGGTTCTGCGGGTCGCGCACCGCGCCGACCGGACGCCCGTCGAGGGACTGCCGCAGCAGCGGCCGGAGGTCGCCGAGCACCACGGTGTCGGCGTCCAGGTACAGCACCCGGTGCTCGTCGAGGATGACCTCCGGGATGGCCAGGCGCACGTACACAGCGCCGCTGACCCAGTCGGAGACGGGGTAACGCGGGTCGGTCACCGGCGCCGGCCGCAGCTCGGTGGCGAGACCGATGCGGTCGGCGTCGCGCAGGATCGCCTTCCGGTTGGCCTCGCTGATCTGCTGGTCGAGGACGATCAGGCGAAGCTCACCGACGGTGCCCGGGTGAGCGGCGGCGATCGAGTGCATCAGCGTCCGCAGCGGGCGGGCGTATCCGTCGTCGACTCCGCAGACGATCGCGGGCAGCGGGCGTGAGGCGGTGTTCACGAGGCGCTCCTTCCGGTGGAGGCGGCGGTCTGGCGGGGGAAGTGCTGCTGGGCCCAGTCGAGGGTCTGGCGCAGGCCGTCGCGCAGGTGGGTGGTGGGCTCCCAGCCGAGGTGGGCGCGGGCGGCGGCGATGTCGGGGCAGCGGCGCTTGGGGTCGTCGGCGGGCAGCGGAATGAAGGTGACGGCGGAGACGGAGCCGGTCATGGTCCGGATCTCTTCGGCGAGTTGCAGCATGGTGATCTCGTGCGGGTTGCCGAGGTTCAGCGGGCCGGGGTGGTCTGCTGTGGCTGCGGCGAGCAGGCCCTCGACGGTGTCGGCCACGAAGCACAGCGAGCGGGTCTGGCTGCCGTCGCCAGCCACGGTGATCGGCTCTCCCGCCAGTGCCTGCTGGATGAAGGCCGGCACCGCGCGGCCGTCGTCGGCACGCATCCTCGGCCCGTAGGTGTTGAAGATCCGCACGATCCGGGTGCGGGTGCCGCCGGAGCGCTGGAAGCAGGAGGTCAGGGCCTCGGCGTACCGCTTGGCCTCGTCATAGACGCTTCGGGGCCCGACCGGGTTGACGTTGCCCCAGTACTGCTCGGGCTGCGGGTGCACGAGCGGGTCGCCGTACACCTCGGAGGTCGAGGCGAGCAGGAACCGGGCGTGCTTGGCGTCGGCGAGCTCCAGGGCGTTGAGCGTGCCCATCGCACCGACCTTCAAGGTGGCCAGCGGGTGGCGGGCGTAGTCCAGCGGCGAGGCGGGCGAGGCGAGGTGGAAGACGAAGTCCACCGGACCGGCCACCTTGAAGGGCCTGGTCACATCGTCGGTCTGGAATCGGAAGCTGCCGGCCGAGCGCAGGTGCGAGAGGTTGTCGAGGCCGCCGGTCAGCAGGTTGTCGACGCCGACCACCTCGGCCCCGAGGTCCAGCAGCCGCTCACACAGGTGCGAGCCGATGAACCCGGCGGCACCGGTGACGACCGCGGTGCGGCGGGCGAAGACGCCGTGTTCGGCCGAGGCCGCCGGATCGCGCGGGAGAATCGGTGGTGCTTGCAGGCGTGGCACGGTGCGTGTCCTCCAGGTCGTCGGGGTAGCGGGGTTCACGAAGGGCCGTCGCGGCAGCGTGGGCCAGCGCTTCAGACGTCCGGGTCGTGATCGGGAAGGGACCGTGCGGGCGGTGCCACGACCGGGTGATCGGTACTGAGCTGGTGGTCGGCGGTGCTCCCAAGCAGCGCGAGCGTGACGACGTGGCCAAGGCCCCACAGCACGGTGAGCGCGGTCCCCACCGGGTCGCGGCGTGCGCCGCGATGCCTGCCCTGATGCGGCCTCTCGACTGCCCCCATGGCTCCTCCCCTCGCCGGCCTCCGGGGCCGGGCTGCGGTACAGCGTCGCCGTGCCGCAGCGCAACTCGGAACGTTTCTGGGGGGTTTCTGCTCGATGCGGCCCGCGCCACAGCGGGTAGCAGTACGCTCACCAACAGGTTATGAATCGCCGGGGGTTGAGATGAGCTCAGACGTTCTGGCAGTCCACCCGCTCACCCACCTGATGCGGTTACGCGGCTGGGGAAAGATCCAGTTCGCGCGCCTGATGTGCGACCACGGCGCCGCGTTGAAGATCCACCTGGCGACCAATCGGACGCTGGTGTGGAAGTGGGAGCAAGGCCAGGAACCCGAGCCCGACGCGCAGTTCGTTCTGGCTGACCTTCTCAGCGTCAATCCCCGTACGCTGGTTGCCAATCCGTGGCCCAGGTGGCTCCCGGTCTGGGAGGTGACCGGCATCACGGCGCCGTGGACAAAGGCCGGTACCGTGGACGTACTGGTGGAACTGGTCAGGAGTGGGCATATGGATCGGCGGGGCTTTCTCACCATCACCGGGGCCGCCATGGCCACCGTCGCCGCGAGCTGGGCCTCCGCCTCGCCCGCGTTCGCCTCCGCCCTCGGGGGCGACCAGGTGACGGACTCAATGGTCGACACCCTCGAAGCCCGCGTCGCCACGCTCCAGACCCTGGACGCGCAGATGGGCGGCGCCCGCCTCATCGAGCAGGCCCGCGGTGACCTCGCCATCATCACGACCCTGCTCAAGCACGGCCGCCACACCGAAGCCGTCGAAGCCCGCCTGCTCGGTCTGGCCGCCCAGGTCAACTACATCGCCGGATGGATGGCCTACGACAGCGGCCTGCGCTCAGCTGGCCAGCAGTACTACCTCGGCGCTCTGCGCGCCGCCAAGACCATCGGCGACGACGCCCTCGGCGGCTTCCTGCTCGCCGAGATGGGCGTCCACCTCTCCGATAGCGGCAACCCTGCCGAGCGCGTCGCCCAGGTCGAGACCGCGCTGGCCAACACCCCCGCGACGATGCAGCCTGGCGTCCGCAGCTACCTCGAACTCCACCACGCCGAGAGCCTGTCCCGCGACGGCCAGCACCAGAAGGCCGGCTCCGCCCTCAACCGCGCCCACGACCTGTGGGCCAGGAACGGCGGCGACCAGCTCCCGAGCTGGCTCTCCTGGTACGGAGACGCCCAGCTAAGCTCCACCGAGGGCAAGATCATGCTCCGCGCGGGCCAGGTCGACCGGGCCACCAGCGCACTGGCCTCCTCCATCGACCACGCGGTCCCCCGCGACCAGGCTGTCCGTGCCGGCCGCCTCGCCACCGCCCGCCTCGCCGGCAAGGACCTCGACGGAGCCCTCGACGCCGCCAACCGCGGACTCAACCTCCTCGAAACCCAGGTCCACTCCGTACGCGCAGTCAGCCGCCTCACCAAGTTCGACGGCTACCTCAAGCCCCACCATGGCGAGCCTGCCGTCGCCGAGTTCCGCGAGCGGCTGCGCGCGCTTCCCGTCATGGCAGCGTGACTCGCGCGGACCATAGGGAGATCGCCCGGTTCTGTCCCTGAGGCCCAGCTATGCCTCGCAGCACGTGGGCCCCGGCGCCGTCCTTCCGGTGCGGGGCCCACGTGCGTTTACGGTGCCGACCGTGGTTTCGGCCAGCCGGGGGTCAGGTGCGCTGGAGCGGCATGCGCTTTCGGTGCACAAGCGGGATGCCAAGGCGGGCGGCCACGGTCCTCTCCAGGGCGGAGACGACGTGGTCGGGGGTACTGTCCCGCAGTGGGATCACCCAGTACTCGGCCCACTCCTCCCTCTTCGAGGTGCTGCGGTTGACATGCTGGCTGAGCCGGGTCGCGGCGGCGCCCCGGCTCAGGGCTCGGGTGGGCGCGGTTTTGCCGCAGTAGCAGGCGTTGCCGCGGCGGTTGGCCACGATGTAGATGGCCTTGTTCTCATACCCGGAGTCCTCCCCGATGGGGATCGGTTCCGGCTGCAGCTCGGCGAGCCACTGGCCCGCGAGTCGAGCGAGCATGGCGTACCGGTCGTCGGTGATGCCCACGACGCCCGGCCAGGTGGTGTCGGTCATCAGCTCGGCTCGTCCTCGGAGATCTTTCCGAGCTTCTTGCCCAAGGAGTTGATGTTCTTGAAGGTCGGCTCGACGAGGACCCAGGGCAGATCGGCGGTGGTGCCGTGCTCCTTGCGCAGGAAGATCAGGTGGTCGAGGTTGGCGACCGTCGTGGCCAGGGACGACTGAAAACCGGTGAGAGCCTCGTCCTCAAGCTCGGTGGCGGTGGGCTCGTTCTGGTAGTACTCGGGGTCGAACCCATGGCTGGCGACGAGGCGGAGGTGGGCGTTGAAGTCGCTGCCCTTCCAGTCTTCCTGCTCTACGAGTTGGCCGTGGGCCCACCAGCGCGGGCGCAGGCCGGCCCTGATCCGCTTGATCGCGTCAGCGAGCACCTGCGGCCCCTCCTTCCTGCCGAGCACGGCCTCGATGACCGTGCCGACGGGGGTGCGCATGACCTTGATGCCGCCCACGATCTGCTCGGCGGTGCCACCGGCGGCGAGCAGGTTCCCGCTGGTGACGAGGTTGACCATGGCGATCACGCCGAGGAGGAGCCGGGCGGGGATGTCACCGGTGTCGGCGCGCGCGAGGAGGTCGTCCACGGCCTCGTCCGAGTCGATGTTCTCGACAGTCCACTCGTGGTCGGCCAAGTCCTTCCAGAGGATGTTCTTCTCCACCGCGGTGCGCACGGACGCCATGGTCTCCTTGGGGAGGCTGGAGTAGGAGCGCAAGCCGAGTTCGGCGGCGGGGCCGCTGCGGTGGGAGATCACGAGGCGACTCTTGTCGAGCTTCGCGGCCATGATCGCGTTCAGCCTCCGCTCCTTGCGGGTGAGCTGCTGGACGACGAAAGCGAACCTCAGGTCACGGAAGGCCGGGTTAAGCCCGAGGGTCTTCATGGCGTCGGTGACGTCGGTCCGGCCGAGGAGGACGTCCTTCACGGCCGGGGCATCGTCGCCAAGCTCGCCGGCATCGAACAGCGCGGTGACGATCTCTTCGGCGGTGACGCCGCTTTTGGAGGACTCCTCGAAGGGCTTCACGCCAACGTTCATGCGCATCAGCAGCGAGCGGACTGCGGCGGGGAAGCGCTGCATGCCCATACTCGGCTTATCGTCGATGTAGCCGACGATGACCTGCACCGGGACGGTCATCGCGTTGAGTAGCTCGGCGGCGCGGTCCCGCTTGGCGCGGGCAGTCTTGCTCGTGCCGGATGCCTCGGTGAAGTCGCGGTGGGCGTTCTTGACGATCTCCCGGACGAGGTCCCGCCGCTGGCTGAGGGTGCGCCGCATGAGGTGGGACGGGAGCAGCGGGACCAGGTCCTTGGCGGTGGCGGGGCTGATCTGGCTGGCCTGGACCTTGAGGTTGGCGGTGCAGGAGGCCCAGCGGCTGTTGCCGTCGACGATGCTCAGGTCGTCGTCGGGGTAGTGCCCGGCGTTGAGGAAGGAGACGGGGACGGCGGTAAGCGGCCGCTCGACGATGCGCCGGCCGACCTCCTGGGGGTTGCTCTCCCTGACGCGCTTGGACGCACGGTCGATGGCAGTGAGGAGGTCCTCCATCGGGTCGGCGTAGACGAGGGTGGCGTCGGTGCCGTGAGCAGTGGGCATGGTGAGGACCCGCTGGCTCTCGCTGGTGCCCGGGTCAGCAGCGTAGTGCGCTTCGTCAAGCAACCTGTCGTTCTCGATCGCGGGGGACAGCATCAGCGTGTACGCGCGGTAGTTGAGTGCGACCAGCCATCCGGTCTCGACGCGGTGGCGGTCCAGGCGGGCGCCGTCGAGGAGGCCAGGCTCGACCGCGCCGTACGCGATCCGCTGGATGGCGGCCTCGGAAATCTGGACGTCGGGACGCTGCTTCTCGAGGTACTTGATCGCCTTGATGGTCTTGCTGACCGGCTCGACACGGTGCTCGAACGGTGACGAGCGGTCGCCGGTGCGGATGTCGATGAGATCGACGGCGTCGATGTCGTCGGGCTCGTCGGGGAAGCTGGTGATGCTCACTGAGCCTCAATCGGCTGGGCCGGCGCGAGGCTGGCTCGCGGCCGGTCATCGGCGTACGCGAGCAGAGCGCCATGGAGCGCAACGCACCCGTGCCTGCCTGGGCAAGGACCGCGGTCCGTCGCTGGGCTGACCCGGCGTCGCTTCGGTGACCTGCAGGCGGAATCCGGGTACCCGCCCCGTGACGTGCAGGCGGCGCACTCGGGTCTTGCTGGTGGATACCGCGGTGTCTACCAGCTGCGCAGCAGACCGCTCTCGGCGGCGGCGATGGGAAGAGCGTACAGCCTTCCAAGTGTGCTCAGCACAGAAGTTGACGGTCTTTCCGATTTGGTCTTCGTGGCCTGCACGATTTCGCCCAACGAACTGTCAGAGGCTGCGTGGGGTTGCATGCCGTGCCTGTCACGCGCTGGCGCGGAACATGCTCGCCGCCTGAGCCGCGTCGGTCAGCTGGCTGCCGCGGAACAGCGCGAGGAACAGCGTTGCGATTCCCACAGTGACGACGGGCCCGGTCAAGCTGGTCGGCAGTCCCGAGTACGTCACGGCGACAACTACGCCGAGACCACCACCGGCAACACCCAGCCAGCGCAGGAACGGCCGGTCCACGACCGGCTCCGCCCCGAGATCCTCCTCCTCCAGGAGCGCGGCGCATCGTCCCTCCGCATACCTGTTCGCAATCGTCATCAGCTTGACCGCGAGGTCCTGAAACGCCGCAGCAGGCTCCGACAGCACCCGCGCCTCATCCGCCCGCAACGCACCGATCACCTTCGCCGCATGCGCCTTCGCCACCCGTCGCTGGTGCCGCCTCAGCCGGTACCCGCGAGCTTGGAATGCCTTTCGGATCTCCCGCTCCGCCGCTCTGAGCGAGACCCGGGGAAGCGCGTCCAGCGACGGCTCCGCGCTCCATTGCAGATGAACACGCGCGCACCGGGTCGCGGTGGCGACGAGGACGGCAACTCCCGACCAGTTCACCGAGTTGCGCCCGCGATCCAGGGCTGGGTGACCAGGCTCCCCCCGGAGGGAATCGGCCACACCCATGGGCATGAGCCTCCTCAGGACAACGAAGACCAGAGCGCCGGCCAGCAGCAGCGGAACGAGCTTGACGGCGCCGTGCTCCGACAGCAGGACGGGGAGCTTCTTGCCGATGACGACCGGCACCGAGACGATCCCGAGCAACAGCGAGCTGAGCGGATCATGCACAGCGTGGGCCGCAGTGGGATGACTCGCCTCCTCCACGGCGTGCCGGACGGCGTCGATGACGCTCTGGCCGTCCACCCTCACCAGGATAATCACGGCGACGGCATAGATCGGTAGGGCGTTGACGACCTGCTCGAAGCACCGGCGTATCGCCGTACCGACCAAGCCGGGCCGGATGTCCGGCACCCGGTCTTCCACGACGTAGGGCAGAACGCGGCCCGCGCTGAGCACTATCTCGTTCACGGGCTCTGCCACCAGTCGGTCCCGCAGACGTCGCACCGGGCCGAGCACCAGCCGCTCCCACCACCGCAGGACCGTCGGCTTGGCGATGTCCGCGATCCAGCACACGACAGCAAGCCCGACAAGGGTTAGGAGTGGACGCATCCGCCGATCATCGCAGTCGGCTTGGCACTGCGTCAGGCTTCTGCCTAGATCTACGGGATGCTCCGCAAAGCCCGGCCACCTTCGTCTCGACTCCGACGCCGCGAACGGCCGCTCCGGGGGAACGGCCGCCAGCCGGCCAGTCGTCGCGGTAGCGTGATCCGTCTACCGCCCGGCATGCCAACCAGGAGCAAAGAAACGGGAGTTCGAGTGAGCGACCAGGCCATCAAGTACGTGCACCAGTTGGCCGTCGCCGACCCGCTCTCCAAGCGGGTGCTGCTGGTACTGGCCCAGCACACCGAACCCACCACCAGCATGTGGGGCCACGAGATCCCCGAGATCATGGGCCTGGACATCACCGAGACCGACCTGCCGGCACTCGCGGCCCAGACCGGGTTCACCGCGGAGGAGTTCCGCCAGCAACTCCGCCAGCTCAAGCAGCACGTGAAGATGGACGTACTCGAGCATTCCGACGGGACCTGGGAGATTGTCTACGGGCCGTCGTACACCGACAAGCACTCGCCGATCCCCCAGCCGGTCACGGAGGAGAACGTCGGCGGACTCCACGACTTCGCAATGCCGGGCTGGGAGTACTACAGCACCTGGGGCTGGGAAGAGGGCCTCGGGCACTTCTACGCCCAGATCATCCACAACAGCGACGACCGGGACGCCACCCCTCGAATCTGGATCACCCCGCCCAGGTACGTGGTGCGGACGATCGACGAGCTGGCCCAGGTAATCGCTGACGAAATCGCACCCTACGAGCCGATTCGGGTGCCGGCTTCCGTGATCAAGATGTACATGACCAAACCGCCTCTCTCGCCTCGGTAGCCAGCAGAACCGGCTCCAAGCAGCACTCCAACGCCCCCCGACGCGCCAACCAGGCTCCAGCAGCAGCCGTTCCTGGAGGCCTGAAACCACCTGCGGACGCGCGGCCGCCGTCGGTACCGTCGTGGCATGGGATCGCCGATCACGTTCGAGAGCCTGTTGTCCGGCGCCAGGGATTTCGCACACCTCGCCATGGACGCGCACGCGGAAGGCCAGACCGAGGTCTTCCTCTTGGAAGCGGGAGTCAGCGTCGAGCGCCTGGCCAAGGCCGCGCTGGTGCAGGTGCATCCGACGCTGCTGTCGGAGGTGAAGGGCAACGACGACATGCTGCTGCACTTCGCCGGAGCGATGACCACTCCGCCGCAGAGGTTCCACACCATCGGGGCGGCCGTGGCAATCACCCGGCTGCGGAAGATCGGCGTTCTGCCGAGGTCGGCGGAACTGGACGGGCTGATCGAGCTGCGGAACGGCGTCGCGCACCTCGGCACCAGCAGCGGCGAGGACTACCTGGCCCCGTTCGTGGAGACGATCTGCAAGCTCCTCGACCACGCCAGCGAGGACCGGGCCGCGTTCTGGGGGTCGTGGTCTGGTGCCGTCCAGGTGACGCTGGACGACCGGTTCGACCGGGTTCAGAAGGCCGTCCATCTCCGCATGGACCAGGCCCGGTTCAGGATGGAGACCCGCTTCGGAAGGCTGCCCGAGGAGGCGGTCGAGAGCGTGGCCAAGACCATCAGCGAGACGGGACTCGTGGTCATCGACCGGAGCCCGACCGGCGTGCGCTTCCGGACCCTCACCAGGTGTCCGGCCTGCGGCACCGAAGCCGCCACCCTGTTCCTGAAGGCCGCAAACGCGGCACTGTTGTACGAGATGGAGCTGGCTGCGGAGGAACTGCTGTGCGGATTGTGCGGTCTCCGGCTTGCGGGTGAAGAGGAGATCGGGATCGCTGGTATCCCGTCCACCATGAGGTGCAAGGTCGAAGACCTCAAGGAGGTAGTCGACGACGGACCCATCACCGGCAACCTTCTTGGACACCACGACGCCTTCTGACCGGCCGGGTGCCGAACCCCCGGCGAGTGAAGACTGCACCCCCTTCCGCCTCCGAGGGCTGCTCAGTCCTCGGTGAACAGCTCGTGGGGCTCGACGCCCAGTGCCTTCGCCAGGGCCGGGATGCGGTCCACCGAGACGCTGTGCCGAGCGGTTTCCAGGTCGATATAGAAGGACCGGTCCATGCCGGCCGCTGCCGCCACGGCGGTCTGAGTCAGCCCCCGCCTCTCGCGAAGCGCCCGCAGGCGGCGCCCGAAGAGGACGCGCTGGGCCGGGATGCCCGGATCTGAATCGCTATTCGCCACGGGCAGTAACCGTAGTACAGTCCGATGTGTAGGAAGTCTCCTACAAGATCAATTTATTGCGCCTTGGGGAGGTCGCATGTCCGCGTCGGCACAACCACTGCCTGATCCCAATGTGCCGACCCTGGCAACAGGCGGAGCCGAGGTGCGGCGGCTGCCGTCCGCGGTCCCGCGCAGGCTCCCCTCTGTGTTGGTGCCAGTGATTGGGGAGTCCTTCCCCTCGTGGATGGACCGGGTCGCGGTGGATCTGGAGCTGACGCCTGGTGAGGCCGCGCGGCGGCTGGGGCTGGAGTGCCGTTCGAGCGACCGCGCGGTGCGGCCGGTGTGCTACGGCGTGGCGCTGACGGAGCTGGGTGCGCGCCGGATCGGGGCGGCGACCGGGTTGGACGAGATCGAGCTGCGGTTCATGCAACTGGCCCGGCACGCGGGCGGTGTTCTGGACTTCTCACGGCTGGACCTGGCCGACCCGCCGTCGGTGACCCGGCTGAGCAACCGCGAGTGGGCACTGTTCACCGGCACCCGGGCGTGCCCGAAGTGCCTGGGCGAGCGTCCGGTGTGGCAGCTGTGGTGGCGCCTGGGCATTGCGGCGGTGTGTCCGGTCCACCGGGTGCTGCTGGTGGACACCTGCCCGATATGCGGTGACCGGTTCGGGCTCGCGCACTCCGGGCATCCCGGCGGTCTGCCGACCCGATCGGGTGTCCTGGACCTGCGGCGGTGCAACAACCGCCGCTCAGTGGCTCCCGGGCGGCGATCGGTCCCTTGTGAGCAGGCTCTGGCCGAGCTGCCGTCCGTGACCGTTCCGGTGCAACTCGTGGACGTGCAGAAGCTGGTGCTGGAGGCCGCGCACGGGGGCCCGGCCGTGGTCGCCGGGCGGGCGGTGGCGACGGCTGACTTCTTCGCCGCCCTGCGCTACCTGGCCGCTGCCGCCCGAGCGGGTGCCGTACCGAGCGACCTGGCGAGCTGCCAGGCGCTGATTCCCGAGGCCGCCGAGGCGTTCACGGCCTACCAGGACGTGCGCCGGCGTGCCCGCCACGGCGGCGCCCGGACCAAGCTCGGGATGGCCCCGCCTACTGCCGCGCACGCGGCCGCCGTCCTCGCCCTGACGGCCCCGCTGCTGGTCGCCCCGCGCCGGACTGCGATGAGCACCGCCTTGGCCCGCTGGCAGCGCTCCGCCCCGGAGTCCCTGACGATCCCGGCCTGCCTGAGCGACGACAGCAGCGAGCAGCCGCCCACCGGAGCGATCCACGACACGGCCCTTGAGGAAGGACGGACGTGAGTCCGAAGAGAACCCGGACCCTGCGGCCGGTCAGGTATGCGCCCGACCAGCTGTTCGTCCACTACTACGACGCCCAGCAGACCGAGCGCCTGATACCCGCCTCCCAAGCGGCCACGGTGCGCTTCGAGGACTGCCTGCCCGCTCGCGAGATCCCCTCGTACGCGGGGATGCGACATACCCCAGGCTCGTACTGGGCAGCCAGTTGCGACGCCGTCCTGGACTACGAGAGCTACCTCGAAGCCAAGTGGATGAAGCTGCTGGACTTCGACTCCCGGGTCGCCGCTCTCGCCGCGCAGCCGTTCATCCTCGAAGGCGTTGACGCCCAGGGGAAGTGGACGCACGTCCCTGACCTGTTCGTCCGCCGCACCAACGGCTCGGTGCTCCTGCTGGATGTGAAGAACCCTCAGCAACTGGCCAAGCTCCGCGTCGTCCAGCAGGCCGAGCGCACCGAGAATGCCTGCCAGGACCTCGGCTGGGACTACCGCATGGTCGGTGACCCCGATCCCCAGCTGTGGGCAACTGTCGAATGGCTGTGCGGCTACCGCCGGCCGCTGAACGCCACCGCTGATCTGGTCGATCCGATCCTCGCGCTCGCCACCCAGCCGATCGCGCTCGGAGACCTGGTCGGCTTTCGCCATGACCCCGAGGTAGCGCGTCCGGTCATCTACCACCTGATGTGGCACCACCACCTGCTGTTCGACATCGACCGGCCGCTTCGCGACCACACCCGGGTGTGGGCCGCTCCTGCTTCGGAGAGGACGCGATGAACCAGCGCTACCGCATCGCCGTCGAGGACTGGATCGAGTTCGAGGACGAGCGCCACCAGGTCGTGGGCACCGACGGCGCGCTGGTGCGGCTGCGGTCCATAACCGGGCACCGGATCACCATCATGCTCTCGGAGTTGCTGGCCGATCCCTCCTTCCGCGCTCACGCCGAGCCGCCGCCCGGCACCGGGAGCAACGACGTGGGGCTAGACCCGGGCGGGGTACTGGCCACCGTGTCCCCCGAGGTCCGCCAGGCGGCCCTGGACCTGGAGGCTCACCTGTGGGAGGCCACCACAGGCTTTCGCTCCGGCGACCCGATGAAGGCCCTGGCCGGCGAGCCCCGCCCGCAGTACGACCCCACCCTCCCGGTGACCGAACGCATCGAAGCCAAAGCCGCGGAACTCGGCCGCACCTCCCGCCGCCTCTGGCAGCTGCTGGAAGAGTGGGACGAGAAGGGCCTGTTCGCACTGGTCGACGGGCGCAAGACACGCATCCGCAACCCGTTCCGCAACACCGACCCGCGGGTCATCCAGGCGATCCGCGAGCAGTCTGCGTCCGAACGGATGGACAGTTCCTCCGCCGTCACCACCCGGTTCCTGAGGCGCACGCAGAACAGGCTCGACGCCGACTACGGCGAGGGCACGGTACTGCTGCCCAAGGAGGACACCTTCCGACGCCTGGTCAAGACGCTGCTGGACCGGCGGCCCTCCGATCCCGCCTACCAGCGCCAGTCGGCCGCCAACCAGCCCGACCGCACCTTCGGCAACGTCATCGCGCACCGCCCCGGCCAGGTCGTCATGCTCGACACCACGCCGCTCGACGTCCTGGCGTGGGATGCGGCCACCGACAGCACGTACGGGGTCGAACTCACCGTCGCACTCGACGTGGCGACCCGCTCGATCCTGGCCTGGCGGCTCACTCCCGCTGGCACAAAGGCCATCGACATTGGCCTCCTGCTGGCGGACGTGATGACGCCAGAGCCGATGCGCCCGGCATGGGGCGACGCCCTGCGCTACTCGATGCTCCGGGTGCCCTACGAGCGCCTGCTCTCGCTGGACGAGCGCCTCGCCCACGCCGCCGCCCGACCGGTGATCTATCCCGAGACCCTGCTCTTCGACCACGGAAAGCCCTATCAGTCCGACGTGGTACGGCGTGCCTGCCGCTCCTGGAAGATCGACATCCAGGACGCGCGCAAGCTCAAGCCCACCGACAAGCCGCACATCGAACGGCTCTTCGGCACCATCCGCGAGCAGTTCTCCATGCACGTCGCCGGCTACAAGGGCTTCAACGTCGCCACCCGGGGCCGCACCGTCGAGGAGCAGGCCCGCTGGAGCATCGACGAGATCGCCGAGTTCTTCGCCGAGTACGTCGTGGCCGTCTACCAGCAGCACCCGCACTCCGGACTGCACCTGTACGGCTTCCCCGACCTGGAGGTCTCGCCGAACGAGGCGTACGCGATGGCCCTGGGCTCGGCTGGCTTCGTCGACTGCCCGAGGGATCCGAGCCTGTACTACGAACTGCTGCCGATCGCCGACAGCGGCGGACGGGTCATCAACTCCTACGGCGTGGAGATCAACCACCTCGTCTACAACGCCGACGTGCTCTACCAGTTCCGCAAGGCCAAGTCGCCTTACCCGAACGAGCTGTGGCCGATCCGCTATGACCCGCGCAATCTCCTGCACGTCTACTTCCACAACCCCCGCGACAAGAAGTGGTACACGCTGCGGTGGACCCATGCGCTCAGCGACCTGCAGCCGTTCACCGACATCACCCTGCGCGAAGCCAAACGCCTCCTCCTCCAACGCGGATCCGACGCCTCCAAGCAGGCCAGCATCGCCCAGGCGCTGCGGGAGTTGCAGAACCGCACCGACGCGCCCGAGACCTGGACCAAGGGAACCCGCAAGCGCTGGACCCGCGACCGCCACCGCGCCCACGCACAGGCTGCCGACGCCTTGCGCTCCACCCCGGCCGTGCCGGCGCCGCCGCCCGCTCCGCTTCCGGAAACCCGCAAGCCCACCATCACCGGCCTGCACGCCGTTCCCGACCTGCCGGACGAGGACGACGACCTCGATCTCGACGCCATCCAACCCGCAACGGTGTGGAACCCACGTATCCACCAGGAGAACTGAGCACGTGACCGCCATCGCCTTCCCCGACGACGAACCTCACTACTTCGAGCACCCGGGCCTCTCCGAGCCCCGCACGAAGGAGGAATGGCGCGCGTACCTCGACTTCGAGCCGCCCCTCAAGCCCGAGAAGCTCTCCCTGGAGCTGTACGAGCAGCTCAGCGCCCGAGAGAAGAGCCTCCACAACAAGGCCCGCAACGCCCACCACAGTGCCTTGGTGATCGTCCGCACCGCCAAGATGGAAGCCATCCACCACCAGATCCGCCGCCGGATGGTCACCAACGCCCACCAGCCGGCCGGAGCCCGCCGCGGCATCGTCCTGGACGGCCCCACCACCTTGGGCAAGTCCACCCTGGTCAAGATGTTCGGCTACGACTTCGAGCACGGCCTGCGCCAGGAGTTCCCCGAGCGCTTCGAACGCAGCTACCGCGTCGACAACCGCTCGATCGACTACACGCCCGTGGTGTACGTCAACATCCCCTCCCAGGCCACCCCGAAGGACCTGTCCATCGCGCTGGCCGACTACATGGGCATGGGGTACCGCTCGGGCGCAACCAAGAGCACCATCACCAACCGGCTCCTGGACGAGATGCGCCGCTGCGGCGTGGAGCTGGTGATCATCGACGACGCCCACTTCATGGACCTGTCGCTCAGGGAAGGCAAGGTCGTCAACGACCATCTGAAGTTCATCGCCAACCACACCGCGGCCACCTTCATCTACACCGGTGTCGACCTCAAGCACTCCGGGCTGTTCCTGGAGGGCGCCGGCGGTTCCCGCGTCACCCAGACCTCCGGCCGCAACACCCTGCTTCACATCGAGCCGTTCTCCATCGAGACGCGGCAGGACAAGGCCGACTGGGTCAGCGTCATCGCGTCGATGGAGGACGCCCTCGTGCTCTACCGGCACCAGCCCGGAACTCTCAAGCGAGCCTGGAAGTACCTCCACCAGCGCACCGGAGGCAACATCAGCTCGCTCGCGGAACTGATCCGGGAGTCCGCCGCCGAAGCCGTCATGACCGGCACCGAAGCCGTCGACCGCAAACTCATGAGCACCATCGTGATCAACGAGAACGCTCAGACCACCTACGACACCTCATGGTACGAGGAGCCCCAGCCCCTCATCGCGCCGAGCGAGCGTAACAACGGAGAGACGGCAGCCAACTGAAGCCTCGGTGGGAACCGGGGATTGAGACTGGTGGGCTCGCATTTTTAGGTATCGCGTATTCGAGGCTGGAGCCAGCCTGTCACCACGTCGAGTGATTATCCTCGATGGACGGCTGGCCCGAGAGTGAACGCTGTGTGCTCCCACCGGTTGCTCAATGCCAGTGGGAGCACACCGGCCATCAAGCCGCGTCGGGCGTCATGTCGTCGTACCCGCGAAGAGCGTCGTCGACCATGGTGAGGACGAGCTCAAGCGCGCCAGCCGGATAGTACTCCCGGCCTCGAGCGGGGTGCCAGCCAGCGGCTTCGAGTTCATCGGCGAGCTTAATCTCGAGGGGATGTGCGACGTCGTCGGGCAGGCCCGCATAAATCCGGTGCACCGTCGTGAAACCGTCGGAGGCATGGTCTCGAAGCCTTGGCCGAGGGTCGCCGGAGGTGATACCAGGCTTGATAACACCGCTGATCGGGTGCTGAACAACATAGAAGGCATCCCAGGTGTAGCCAGCGCAGTACCGGCAGATCCCGACGCCCTGCTGCACGGATGATGGCATGGCCGTGGCCTCGTGGCCGCTGGAGCATCGGATGCGGTGACGTACCTGGCTTCCGAGCCAGAGTGGTTCGAGGACCTCGCCGCCGAGCTCGGCCACGCGGGCGCGAAACGCCGCCTCGGCAACCTTCGGGTCGAGCCCAACGCAGGTCCGGCAGATGCCGATGCCGCGCTGCACGTGGGTCGGGTAAGGCATCGACTCGTGGCCAGCCGCGCAGCGAACGCGGTGCGGTACTCCGGCTCCGAGCCACTTCGGTTCGAGGACCTCGCCGCCGAGCTCGGCCACGCGGGCGCGAAAGGCCGCTTCGGCCGCCTTCGGGTCGTTCCCTGCGCAGGTCCGACAGATCCCGCCGCCCTGCTGGACGGTGGCCGGCGTCGACGTGACTTCGTGGCCGGCCGCGCAGCGGACCCGGTGGGGCTTGAGCGCCCCAAGCCACTGCGGTTCGAGGACTTCGCCGCCGCGTCCCTTCACACGGGCGCAGAACTGTACCCATGCCGTCTCGGGGTCGCGGCCGGAACATGGGCGGCAGATACCCTGACCCTTCTGGACATCGCTGGGCCTCGGGGTAGCTTCGTGGCCGTTGGAGCAGCGGACGCGGTGATGTACCTGGCGTCCGAGCCACTTCGGTTCGAGGACTTCGCCCCCGAGGTCGGCCACGCGGGCGCGAAACGCCGCCTCGGCAACCTTCGGGTCATGTCCGACGCAGGTCAGGCATATACCCTGCCCGCGCTGGACGTCGCTGGGCCTCGGGGAACATGGATGGCCGGCCACGCAACGGACGCGGTGAGGCTCATTGTTGCCGAGCCACTTCGGTTCGAGGACTTCGCCCCCGAGGTCGGCCACGCGGGCGCGAAACGCCGCCTCGGCAACCTTCGGGTCGTTCCCTGCGCAGGTCCGGCAGATGCCCTGGCCCTTCCTCACGTTGCCCGGACTCGGTGTGGCTAAGTGGCCGGCAGAGCAGGACACGCGGTGAGGCTTGCCACTGCCTAGCCATCGTGGTTCGAGAACTTCGCCTCCGAGCGCGGCTATCCGCGCCCGGAATTCTTCCCATGATCGGTCAGAACGATTCACGGCTTTGGACCCTCTCCTACGCACCGTAGTAGTTGACGTGGCAGCAATTATGCACAGTCCGAGGCGTGATGTTTGTTGATCATGGGATTCAAACCCATGCAGCGAGCTCGTTGTCAAACCAAACCTGCTGGTCGGTGCGCGTGCCCTAGCGTTGTGTGACCGCAAGCTCCCTCCCCGACCGAAGGAGAGTTCGACATGCCCGCAGCCATGATCGGAGAGCGCACGTACCGCACGAAGGAGGCACGGAGGAAAGCCGTGAGCACCCTGCTGGACAGGTACGACTTCAACGCCGTGGTCGACCGGGAGGAGGACGACCTACTGTTGCGAGATCTCGTCGCCATGCACCCGAAGGCGGCAGAGAAGATCGGTCCGGGTGTCGACCACTTTCGCGTCATCATGACGCCCCGCGGTGGCTACAAGGGGCCCGAGGCTGTCCATACCGACGGCCGCCACGTGCCGTTCTCGTACAAGGACTGTTTGGCACCGCCAACCCACGAGCAGCGCGTTGTGGCTGCCATGCGAACCGAGGTGAAGCCTCAGCGGGACGCCTACCTGACGGAGCGGGAGAAGGCAGGCACCCTGGTCTCAGACGAGACCGGCCTGCCACTGGAGGCCGCCGGAGCCCATGTCTCGTACTTCCGGGGCCGAGGTTTCCACGACCTTGCGACCGAGTTTGTGGCGGAAGCTGGCAGGTCGGAGACGATCGACCTGAACACGGACACGTCGCTCGGACTCGCGATGTTCGCTGACCGCAAGCTCGCCGCGCGGTGGCACGCCTTCCACCAGGAGCGTGCAGTCCTCGCCCTGCTGACCGCGACGGAGAGTCTGCGTCGCCCTCGGGACTGAGCGCCGACAACTGCGGGCCACACCGATCGGTGCGGCCCGCGCCGGCCGTCCTCCCAAGCTCAACTGTCGACGGTCAGCCATTCCCCAGGTCAACCGGCAAACAATCCCCCACCCGCTCATGCCCGGTCGCTGGCCCGAGCCGAGGCAGCGCTCACTCGTCCTCGCGGCCGCGATGAGCCTCTCGATGGCGAAGGCGCCCCGTCGTCGGGGCTGCACCGAGTCACGCAGTATCCGCCTCGTCGTCGTCCACCGCGTCCAGATCTCGCAGGGGTCGCAAGGGCTGCCATGTCGGGTCACCGAGCGTGACTGCTGTCTGCCTGCCACAGGTAGCCATGTGCGAGCTGAAATCTTTCGTGCGGTGAAAGCCACAAGAACCACCGCACGAAAGGTTTCAGCTCGCAGGTCAACGACTCGGCGACTGAAATCATTCGTGCCGTCCGACACCACCCCCACAGACGTGCCCCCCCACGGACGTTCCCCGCACGGACGCCAGGCGGCCACGCCCGCGGCAGGGTGCCGCGGGCGT
>NZ_JBHWIR010000062.1:30794-35471 GCF_042731835.1 Kitasatospora sp. NPDC059817
ACCACGCCCGCGCCCCCCCCCCCCCCCCCGCCCCCCCCCCCCGGGGGGGGGGGGCCCCGCCCCCCCCCCCCCCGCCCGGGAGCGAACGCGGGTCCGGATCAGAACTGGGTGCTGACCGTCACCCCGCTGAAGTCGGTGTTGGCGTAGAGGCTGATGTAGCGGTAGCCGGCCGTCGGGTTGGTGACGGTGATGCTCTGCGTGCTGCCGGCGTTGGTGGAGGAGGCGGTGAAGGCGTTCGGCGAGGCCCAGGTGTCCGCGTTGTAGTACAGGTACGCGGTGCCGGTGCCGCCGGAGGTGCTGATCTTCAGGGTGCTGACGCCGGCCGGCAGGTAGACGTACAGGTAGTCGAGGCCGCCGGCGGTGGCGGTGAGGTTGGACCGGGAGCAGTTCTGGCCGAGCGCGTCGGTGCGCGGGTCGGTGCAGGTCGGCAGGGTGGTGCCGCCGCCGGTGCCGGTGGTGACGGTGACCGAGGCCGGGGTGCTGGCGGTCCTGCCGGTGGCGTCGGTGACGGTCAGGGCGACGGTGTACGTGCCCGCGGCGGCGTAGCCGTGGCTCGGGTTCCGCTGGTCGGAGGAGGTCCCGTCGCCGAAGGTCCAGTGCCAGGCGGTGATCTGGCCGGGGCCGGTCTGGACGGACTTGTCGGTCAGCGTGACGGTGGCGCCGTTGACGGCCTGGCCGAACAGCGCGGTCGGGCCGGCCGCGTAGCAGGCGCCGGCGGCGCAGCCGTCGAGCCAGGCGTCGAAGTCGGCGTCGTAGCCGGTGCCGATGCCGTTGTAGACCGCGTAGCCGCCCTGGTAGTCACCGGTGCGGAAGTGGCCGAGCATGGCGTAGACGTCGGCCGGGTGCTTCTCGAACATGTACCGGACGGCGAGGTAGCCCCACGGGTAGGTGCGCACCGAGTCCGAGTTGCCGTACGTGTTCTGGAAGACGGTGCTGAGCTTGTAGGTGTGCTTGGCGGCCTCGGCCATCGCCTGGGTGTCGGTGGTGCCGCGGTAGGCGTAGGACTCGTACTCGGCGACGCCCTCGATCCACCAGATGTCGGGCACGGAGATCTCGGTGGAGAAGTTGCCCTTCATGTCGTAGATGCCGTCGAGGTAGTGCGTGTACTCGTGGTTGAGGTTCCACACGTTGGCGGTGAAGCCGTCGTTCCACGACTTCTGGTACATCACGCACACGGCGTGGTTGTTGGGGTCGGTCGGGTCCATGACGGTCTGGCCGCCGTTGTCGGTGGAGTTCCCGAAGATCGCCCAGGAGTAGTTCAGGTAGTCGGCCTGGTTGGCGAAGACCGCGAGGGTCATGTTCTTGCCGTACGGGTTGACCGGGCCGTTGTCCTTCACCAGGTTGTGGAAGAAGGTGTCCTCGCCGCGCAGGCTGGTGCAGACGGCGGCCAGGTCGGCGGGCGACAGCGACTCGGTCAGGATGGTGCGGTTGTCGCAGACCAGCTGGTTCGGCAGCACCGCCGCGGTCAGCTTCGCCGGCAGGTCGCAGGTGCCGTAGTACGAGCACTGGCCGGGGTCGAAGGCGTTGGCCTGGTAGGCGGTGTGGACGTACAACGGGCCGGTGACGCCGGTGATCTGGGCGCCGTCGAGCACCGCCTTGACCTTCCCCTTGACCGCGACCTCGACGACGGGGCCGTCGCCGGCCATCCGGCCGAGGTCGTTGCCGGCGTTGACGTCGAGGTAGGCGTTGGCGGTGCCGAGCAGGTCCTTGTGGTTGAGCGCGAAGTCGCCCAGGACGGTGCCGATGCTCGGGTCGGCGCCGACCGCGCTGACGAAGTCGCTGTTCCAGTTGCCCCGCCACAGCGGCGCGGACAGCACGGCGTTGACCGCCTTGAGCATCTTCGGGAAGGCGTTGTACGAGTTGTTGTAGCTGGTCAGCACCTGCTTGTAGACGCCCAGGTAGCTGCCCTGCACGTTGGCGCTGTCGGTCAGGACCAGCACCTCGTTGAGCACGGTGCCGTTGTTGTCGGTGACGTCGGTCCAGTGCCGGCCGGCGAAGAAGGCGTCGAGCCCGGCCTTGGAGGCACTGGTGAGCGCCGCGTCGTAGGGGCCGACCGCGTCCGCGTTGTTGGACTGGACGTAGTACCCGGCCCGCAGGAAGAGCACGAGCTGCAGGATGCCGGTGGAGTTGTCCCCGGTGTAGTTCGCCGCCAGGCCCTGGTAGGCGTTGGCGACGGTGAGCATCTGGGATTCCTTGAAGATCCTGCCCGCGTCGGTGCCGGTGACGTTGAACAGCGTGTTCACGCAGTCCGTGGTCGAGCCTTCGAGGAAGGAGACCAGGTCGGCACCGCTGCGCCCGCCGAAGTCGGCGGGGGTGCAACTCGGCGCGGCGGCACCGGCCGTACCAGCGGCGGCGCGGGCCGTACCAGCGACGGCACCGGCCGAACCGGCAGCGGCGCGGGCGGAACTGCCCGGCTGGGCCGCGGAGTTGCCCGGCTTGGCCGCGGGCGCGTGCGGCTGGGCCGGACGGGGCGCGGTCTGCACGGCGGTGCCGGCCGGCTGGCCCATCACGACCTGGCCCAGCAGTGCCGGCGGCAGCGGCTTGGCGGCGGGGGCGGCGGCCTCGGAGGGATCGGCCGCGAGGAAGGCCCCCAGCGGCTTCGGGACGGCCGACGCGGCGTCGGCCGACGCCGGGGCGGCGGCGGACGACCGGGCGCCGGCCGGCGGCTGGGCGGCCGGTCCGGACGCGGCGAGCGCGGGGACCGGCAGCAGGGTGGCGGCGGTGGCACAGCCGGCGACGACGCCGGCCATGAGCGTGGGGAGGGGTATGCGAAGGCGCACTGCGGGGTCCTTCTCCTGTGGGGGAGGCGACTGGACGACTGCCGAGGCATGGGGGAAGTCGACGTGATCCTGCCATCGGGCGACCCGCCAGAACAATGTCACAGGTCATATGACATCTACCGCGTCCGGCATAACACCGCCCCACCGGGACCGACCGCCCGCCCCCGCCTCGCACCACCGCCCGACCCGGCCTCCCCACCGCCGGACCCGACCGTCCCACCCCCCGACCCGGCCTCCCTACGGCCGGACCGGCCGGTACGTCCGCGCCGCCCAGGCCTGGAAGGTCGGCGAACTGGCGATCAGGTCCCGGTAGGCCGCGGCCGCCGCGCCGAACAGCGTCTCCACGACCTCGCCGCTCACCCCGGCGGCCCGCCAGGCCAGCAGGTGGCGGACCCAGATCGGCGTCCCGGCGAGCGGCTTGACCACCACTTCGGCCAGCGGCCTGGTGGTCGCCTGGACGACGGAGATCCCGAGCCCGGCGGAGATCATCTCCTGCAGCTCCAGCCGGCCGCCGAGGAACTCGTGGACGGTCGCCGGGGTGAAGCCCGCCGCGGCGCAGGCGCCGTAGAACACGCCGTGCCAGCCGGCCCCGTCGTCGGGGGTGAGGAACCAGTCCTCCTCGGCCAGGTCCACCAGGGCGATCTCGGTGCGGTGCCGGAGCCGGTGGCCCGCCGGGAGTGCGACGAAGGCGGGCTCGGTGACGATGCCGCGGTGCGCGACGGCCGGCGAGTGGCGCAGTTCCCGGCCCGGGTAGTCGACGGCCACGGCGGCCTCCGCGTCGCCCTGCTCCAGCAGGTCGACGATGTCCGACGAGCGGTAGACGGAGGTCACCGTGAAGCGCTGGTCGGGCCGCTGGTGCCGGGCCCTGGTGACCAGTCCGGGCAGGATCGGCGAGATGGTCGCGGCCAGGCGCAGCTCCTGGCGGGCCGGCTCGCCGGGGGCCGCCGGGCGGCGGCCGAGGCAGTCGGCGCGGGTGAGGAGGTCGCGCGCGGCGGCCACCACCTCGACGCCGAAGCAGGTCGGCGCGACGCCCACGGCCGTGCGCTCGAACAGCGGCGCGCCCAGGTGGCGTTCGATCCGGCGCAGTTGCGTACTGGTCGCGGGCTGCGAGGCGCCGAGCAGGACGGCGGCCCTGCCGACGCTCCCGGTGTCGGCGATGGCGCACAGCACGCGAAGGTGCCGCAGTTCCAGCTCCATGACCCTCCCCCTCACGCAAGGGCCGCACCCTCCCGGCCGACCGCTCCGGGCGGGAGGGTGCGGCCCCGGCGGTGGCTGTGCAACAGCACACATGACATGTCGGCCGCTCACCTTCGCCCCGCGCGAATCACCTCGTCAAGCCCCCTCCGGGAGCCGAACGGCGGCGTCGGCAGCGGCCTTTACCGGCGCATTGCGTCCCCCTGACCACTCCCTGACCCGCACCCCGGCGACCGCCCGGCCCGCACCCGCCACCCCGCCCGATGCCACCCGACGCCGCCCCGCCGGGGCGAGCGAGACTTGAAGAGTTCTTCACCTTCCGAGACTCTGAACTCTCCTGAGCGTTCCGCGGAGCGGCACCGACCGGTCTGGAGGCCGGCAATGACAGCCATGTTCGACCAGGAGCTGCGCGAGCAGCTCGCCCAGGCCCGCCGGGACCTCGCAGCGGCCCGGGCCGAAGGGGACGCCGACGGCGTCCAGGCGTACGAGGGCCGGATCGCCGGACTGCTCCGGCTCGCCGCCCAGCACGGGATCGACCTTCCGCACAGCGCCGACGAGGAGGAGCACAACCGGCCCTGACCGTCCCGCACCGGAACGGCGAGGAGGGGGGGGGGCCCCGGCCGGGGGGGGGGGGCCGGGGCGGGTAGCGGGGCCCCCGGGCCCCCCCGGGGGGGGGGAAGGGGTGGCCGTGACCCCCCGCGCG
>NZ_JBHWIR010000062.1:35481-41136 GCF_042731835.1 Kitasatospora sp. NPDC059817
GGGCCCACCACACACCCCCCGCGCCCCGCCCCCCCCCCAGCCGGGTCCCGGCCCCCCCCCGCGCCCGCGCCCCCCCCCTCCTCTGCCGTCTCCTCCGACGAACTCCCCCGGACTCCCCCGGACTGCCTCTGACCGCCCCGAACCGCCTCGAACGCGGTCAGAGCCCGTCAGTCAGCACCCCGGAGGGCCGCCGGGTCACTTCCCGATCGGCTCCAGGATCGTCACGCACTCGAAGTGGTGCGTCATCGGGAACAGGTCGAAGGCCCGCAGCGAGACCGGCCGGTAGCCGCCCTCGCGGAAGAACGCCAGGTCCCGGGCGAGCGCCGCCGGGTCGCAGGCGACGTACGCGATCCGGCGCGCCTCCAGGCCGACCAGGTGCGCGACGGTCTCGCGCCCGGCGCCCGAGCGCGGCGGGTCCAGGACGATCAGGTCGGTGGCGGTGATGCCGGTGCGCGGCAGCAGCGTCTCGACGCGGTCGCACTCGATCCGCACGTTGTCCAGCGCGGCCAGGTTGTGCCGGGCGTCGGCCACGGCCTGCTTGGAGGACTCGATGCCGAGCACCGCGCCCTCCTCGCCGACCCGGTCGGCCAGCGCGCCCGCGAACAGGCCGACGCCGCAGTACAGGTCGAGCGCGTTCTCGCCCCACTGCGGGTCCAGGCCGTCCAGGACGGCGTCGACCAGGGTGTCCGGCGCCTCGGGGTGGATCTGCCAGAAGCCGCCGTTGCTGACCCGCCAGGTCCGCCCGGTCGCCCGCTCGCGCACGAAGCTGCGGCCGTGCACGCGGTGGATGTCGCCCTGGTCGTCCACCCGGGCGATCGACACCGGCTTGTCCAGCTCGACCAGCGGCAGCTGGGCGCCGGGACGCGGGGTGAGCACCACCTGGCGGTCCGAGGAGCCGCTCGCGGCGATCACCTCGACCGAGGCGATGCCCGGCCAGTCGCGGGCCTCGATGCCGAGTTCGGTGACGCCCTCGGCGGCGATCAGGCAGCGGTCCACCGGCTGCACGTCGTGCGAGCGGTGCTTGCGCAGGCCGACCTTCCCGGTCTCCTGGTCCACGGCGTACTGCACGCGGGTGCGCCAGGTCGGCACCTGCCCGGCCGGCAGCTTGCCGCCGACCGGCTCGACGCTGCCGTCCCAGCCCGCCTCGGCCGGGGTGAGCCCGGCCAGCTTGGCCAGCTGCTCGGTCAGCACCTGCCCCTTGAGCTTGCGCTGCCCGCCCGGGGTGACGTGCTGCCAGTCGCAGCCGCCGCACTTGCCGGGCCCGGAGAACGGGCACGGCGGCGCGATCCGCTCCTTGGCGGGCTCCAGGATCTCGACCGCGTCGGCCCGCAGGAACCGGGAGGTGGAGGTGCCCTCGGTGACCAGTGCGACCACCTTCTCGCCAGGCAGCGCGTGCCGGACGAACAGCACCCGGCCCTCGTGCCGGGCCACGCAGTGCCCGCCGCCGTGCGCGACCGGGCCGACCTCGACCTCGTAGCGCTGGCCGGCCAGCGGATCGCCGGTCGGCGTCTCGGGCCGCGCGGCCCGCGGCGCGGTGCGCAGCGCCTTCGGCGGCCGCACCGCCTGCTTGCGCGGCCGCTCCCCCGGCGTGCGGGACGCCTGCGCGCGGGATCCCTGCGCGCGGTCGCCCTTCGGCGCACCGTCCTTGGAGCGCTCGCCCTTCTGCGTGCGCTCGCCCTTCTGCGTGCGCTCGCCCTTCTGCGTGCGCTCGGTCTTCGGCGCACGGTCGGTCTTCTGCGTACGGTCGGCCTTCGGCTTCCCCGTGTCGGCTTCCGCCGGACGCGCGGGAGCAGGCTCGCCCGGCGCGAGCGGCGCGGTCTGCGCGGTGAAGCCGTCGCGGTCGGTGGCGGCCGGGCGCACGGGCTTGCCCCAGCGCGGCCGGGCGACCTTGCCAGGGGTGGCGGCGCCCTTGCGGGCGCCCTTGCCCGAGGATCCGGAGGAGCGGGACGGGGTGTTGCGGGTCACTGGGCGGAGTCCTTGCTGCTGTCAGCGGTGGCGTCTGGCATAACGGGGACCTTCGACTTTACGGCCTTCGGCGCCCGAGGCTCGCCACGCCGGACGGCACCCGGCGCCGACCAGGCCTTCTGCGGCTTGCGCCGCTCGGAGGACTCCAGCTGCCACGGCACCGAGGTGACCATCACCCCGGGCTTGAACAGCAGTCGTCCCTTGAGCCGCAGCGCGCTCTGGTTGTGCAGCAGGTGCTCGTACCAGTGGCCGACCACGTACTCGGGGATGTAGACCGACACCACCTCACGCGGGCTGCTGCGGCGCAGGTTCTTCACGTAGTCGAGGACGGGCCCGGTGATCTCGCGGAACGGCGAGTCCAGCACCTTGAGCGGCACCTCGATGCCGCGCTCGTCCCATTCCCGGCGCAGCGCCGCCGTGTCGGCCGGGTCGACGTTGACGGTGACGGCCTCCAGGGTGTGGGCGCGGGCGAGCCTGGCGTAGGCGAGGGCGCGCAGCGCGGGCTTGTGCAGCTTGGAGACCAGCACGATGGCGTGCACCCGGGTGGGCAGCACCACGTCGTCCGGCTCCTCGGCGGCGGTGAGCTCCTCGGAGACCCGGTCGTAGTGGCGGCGGATGCCCTTCATCATCACGAAGAGCACGACCATCGCGGCGATCGCGATCCAGGCGTGGCTGATCTTGGTGACCAGGACGACGATCAGCACGGCCATGGTCATCACCAGGCCGAAGGTGTTGATCGCCCGGCTGCGCTGCATGTGGCGGCGCTTGGCCGGGTCGGTCTCGGTGCGCAGCAGCCGGGTCCAGTGCCGGATCATGCCGGACTGGCTCATGTTGAAGGAGACGAAGACGCCGACGATGTAGAGCTGGATCAGCCGGTTGGGGTCCGCGTCGAAGGCGATGACGAACAGGATCGCGGCGATCGCCAGCAGGATGATGCCGTTGGAGAAGGCCAGCCGGTCGCCGCGGGTGTGCAGCTGGCGCGGCAGGTAGCGGTCCTGGGCGAGGATCGAGCCGAGCACCGGGAAGCCGTTGAAGGCGGTGTTCGCGGCGAGCACCAGGATCAGGCCGGTGACGGCGGCGACGAAGTAGAAGCCGGGCGTGAAGTTGTTGAAGACGGCTTCGCTGATCTGGGCGAGCGCGGTCTTCTGGTGGTAGCCGGGCGAGGAGCCGACGAGCTGCTCGGCCGGGTTCTCGGCCATCTGCACGCCGGTGAGGCGGGCCAGCCAGATGATGCCCATGAACATCACCACGGCGATGCTGGCCATCATCAGCAGGGTGGTGGCGGCGTTCTTGCTCTTGGGCTTGCGGAAGGCCGGCACGCCGTTGGAGATGGCCTCCACGCCGGTGAGCGCGGCACAGCCGGAGGAGAACGACTTGAGCAGCAGGAACACCATGGCGAACCCGGCCAGCGATTCGTTGCCGGGGATGGCGGCGAGGTGGAATCCGGAGCTCTCGGCGGGCATGTCCTGGCCGAGCAGGAAGTGCCGGACGAAGCCGTAGCCGACCATACCGATGACGCCGATCATGAACGCGTACGTCGGGACGGCGAAGGCGGTGCCGGATTCGCGGACGCCGCGCAGGTTCATGCCCATCAGCACCACCACGACGATGACCGACAGGGTCAGTTCATGGCCGCGCAGCGCGGGGACGGCGGAGACGACGTTGGCGACGCCCGAGGTCGTCGAGACGGCCACCGTGAGCACGTAGTCGACCATCAGGGCGCTGGCGACGACGAGTCCCGACTTGGGCCCGTGGTTGACGGTCGCGACCTCGTAGTCGCCGCCGCCGCTCGGGTAGGCGTGCACGTTCTGCCGGTAGGAGGCGACCACCGCGAGCATCACGATCGCGACGACGACGCCGATCTGCCAGGAGAAGTGGATCGCCGAGGCACCCGCCACGGAGAGCGTCAGCAGGATTTCCTCGGGGGCGTACGCGACCGAGGAGAGCGCGTCCGAGGCGAAGACGGGCAGCGCGATCCGCTTGGGCAGAAGTGTTTCGCCCAATTTGTCGCTGCGCAGGGCGCGCCCGATCAGGATGCGTTTCGGTAGGTCAGTCGGCATAGGCACGTTAAGGAATCGTAGGGGCTTCCCGGGCCGGGCTCCGCCGTTTGTCCCCCCCTTCGTCGCGACTGCGTTCTATGGACCGGCTAGCGTGTCGGATACGAGTCGGCGGGCAACACTCAGGTTGTGAGTCGGCGCCCCACGAGAACGCTCGCCCAGGGAAGCCGGGCGGGAAAGGGAGATGAACGGTGTTTGCGCAGGTCAAGAACCCTACGGGACGGGTGAGGTAGCGCCGGTGCACATCGTCATCATGGGCTGCGGCCGCGTGGGCTCGGCCCTCGCCAGAGCCCTGGAGAAACAGGGCCACTCGGTGGCCGTGGTCGACCAGGACCCGACCGCGTTCCGTCGGCTGGGCGCCGGGTTCAACGGGCGCCGGGTGACCGGCGTCGGCTTCGACCAGGACACCCTGCGCGAGGCGGGCATCGAGGAGGCCGGCGCGTTCGCCGCGGTCTCCAGCGGCGACAACTCCAACATCATCGCCGCGCGGGTGGCCCGGGAGAACTTCGGCGTGGAGAACGTCGCGGCCCGGATCTACGACCCCCGCCGCGCCGAGGTCTACCAGCGCCTGGGCATCCCGACCGTGGCGACGGTCCGGTGGACCGCCGACCAGATGCTGCGCCGGCTGCTGCCGAGCGGCGCCGAGCCGCTGTGGCAGGACCCGAGCGGCGGCGTCCAGCTGGCCGAGGTCGCCTACGCCCCGGGCTGGGTCGGCCACCGCATCGGCGTGCTGGAGGAGTCCTCCGGCGCCCGGGTGGCGTTCGTCACCCGGCTCGGCGAGGGCGTGCTGCCCTCGCCCCAGATGGTGGTGCAGGAAGGCGACCTGGTGCACGTGATGCTGCGCCGGGGCGACCTGACGGCGGTCGAGGCCGCGTTCGCGCAGGGGCCGAAGGAGGAGGGTCACTGATGCGGGTCGCCATTGCCGGGGCCGGTGCCGTGGGTCGCTCGATCGCGGGCGAGCTGCTGGAGAACGGGCACGAGGTCCTGCTGATAGACAAGAACCCCAACTCCATCTCGGTGGAGCGGGTGCCCATGGCGGAGTGGCTGCTGGCCGACGCCTGCGAGATCACCTCGCTGGACGAGGCGGCGCTGCAGCGCTGCCACGTGGTGATCGCCGCGACCGGCGACGACAAGGTGAACCTGGTCGTCTCGCTGCTCGCCAAGACCGAGTACGCGGTGCCGCGGGTGGTCGCCCGGGTGAACAACCCGAAGAACGAGTGGCTCTTCAACGAGTCCTGGGGCGTGGACGTGGCCGTGTCCACCCCGCGTCTGATGTCCGCCCTGGTCGAGGAGGCGGTCAGCGTCGGCGACCTGGTCCGGCTGATGCGCTTCAGCCAGGGCAACGCCAACCTGGTCGAGCTGACCCTGGCCGCCGACACCGAGCTGGTCGGCACCCGGGTGGGCGACGTGGCCTGGCCGCAGGACACCGCGCTGGTGACGATCATCCGTGAGGGCCGGGTGCTGGTGCCGGGCAAGGACGACACCCTGGAGGGCGGCGACGAGCTGCTCTTCGTGGCCGCGCAGGAGCGCGAGGAGGAGCTGGAGGACCTGCTGTCGGCGTCCTCCGGCGCCCAGTAGGGCCGAAGGCGCGGACCGGACACGGGCGAGGGCCCGCACCCACCAGGGGTGCGGG
>NZ_JBHWIR010000063.1:0-19492 GCF_042731835.1 Kitasatospora sp. NPDC059817
TGACTTTTGGCACGCTGTTGAGTTCTCAAGGAACGGACACTTCCTTCGGACCGCCTTCCAGCGGGCCCTCCGGGCGCTTCGTTCTTTCGTGTTTCCAGCTTACCAGATGTTTTCCGCTCCGTTTCCGGCGCTTCGTTCATCCAACTCGCTGGTGTCTTCTGCGGCTTGACGCCCCGTCCGACGTTTCAAACTCTAGCCGATCCCCGCTCCGAAAAGCGAATCGGCCGCAATCCAATAAAACGAACACGCCGAATAAGAACCAAGCCGCGACAAGACGCGACCCAGCCCGAACCAGGAAATGGTGTTTCAAAAGGATTGGCTACCCCGGGACCGTCCGCGCAGAGATGCGTGTCCGGTGCTCCCAGCCAGGCAGCTCGAAGAACTCTACGCGTGATCGCGACCGGATGCAAACGGGGTGCAAAGGGCCGGCCGGACCCCGGGGAGAGGGGTCCGGCCGGCACGACCGCGGGGCGGGGGGATCAGCTGTTGGTGGGGAACCCGAGGTTGATGCCGCCGTGCGAGGGGTCCAGCCAGCGCTGGGTCACGGCCTTGCCGCGGGTGAAGAACTGCACGCCGTCCGGACCGTACGCGTGGGCGTCGCCGAACAGGGAGGCCTTCCACCCGCCGAAGGAGTAGTAGGCGACCGGGACCGGGATCGGCACGTTGATGCCGACCATGCCGACCTCCACCTCGAACTGGAAGCGCCGGGCCGCGCCGCCGTCGTTGGTGAAGAGGGCGGTGCCGTTGCCGTACGGGTTGGCGTTGATCAGTGCCAGGCCCTCGTCGTAGGAGGCGACGCGCACGACGGAGAGGATCGGGCCGAAGATCTCGTCGTTGTAGACGGACATGCCCGGCTTCACGTGGTCGAACAGGGTGGGGCCGAGCCAGAAGCCGTCCGAGGTCGGGGCGCCGTTCTCGTCCTCGGCGGTGACCGGGTGCTTGCGGCCGTCCACGGCGAGCTCGGCGCCGTCGGCGACACCGGACTCGACGTAGGAGGTGACCTTGTCGCGGTGCTGGCCGGTGACCAGCGGGCCCATCTCGGAGTCGCCGTTGCAGCCGGGGCCGACCTTCAGGGTGGCGATCCGCTGCTTGATCTTGTCGACCAGCTCGTCGCCGATCGGGTCGACCGCGACCAGGACGGACACGGCCATGCAGCGCTCGCCGGCCGCGCCGAAGCCCGCGTTGACGGCGGCGTCGGCGGCCAGGTCGAGGTCGGCGTCGGGCAGGACCAGCATGTGGTTCTTGGCACCGCCCAGGGCCTGCACGCGCTTGCCGTAGCGCGTACCGGTCTCGTAGACGTAGCGGGCGATCGGGGTGGAGCCGACGAAGCTGACGGACTTGACGTCCGGGTGCTCCAGCAGGCGGTCCACGGCGGCCTTGTCGCCGTGCACGACGTTGAAGACGCCGTCCGGCAGGCCTGCCTCCTTCCACAGCCCGGCGAGGAAGTTGGCGGCGGACGGGTCCTTCTCCGAGGGCTTCAGGACGACGGTGTTGCCGGCCGCGATGGCGAGCGGGAAGAACCACATCGGCACCATGGCCGGGAAGTTGAACGGCGAGATGATCGCGACCGGGCCGAGCGGCTGGCGGATCGAGTAGACGTCGACGCCGGTGGAGGCCTGCTCGGTGAAGCCGCCCTTGACGAGCTGCGGGATGCCGCAGGCGTACTCGACGACCTCCAGGCCGCGGGCGATCTCGCCGAGCGCATCGGAGTGGACCTTGCCGTGCTCGGACACGATGATCGCGGCCAGCTCGTCGCGGCGGGCGTTCAGCAGCTCGCGGAAGGCGAACAGCACGGTGGTGCGCTTGGCGACCGAGGCGGTGCGCCACTCGGCGAAGGCCGAGGCGGCGGCGGCCACGGCCTGGTCGACCTCGGCGATCCCGGCGAAGTCGACCTGGCCGGCGACCTGGCCGGTGGCCGGGTCGAAGATGTCACCGCGGCGGGGCGCCGCGCCGGCGGTGGCGACGGGCTCGCCGCCGATCCAGTGAGTGATGTGCTTACTCAAGTCCGTCTGCCTCCGAAGTCCCGGGCGGCGTCCTGCCGCCGGTCCTGTCTGGCGCCGCCCGCGAGTGGGCCGGGCGACGGGATTCACGGGGCTACCGCGTTCGTCTCCAGTCTGGTGCCCGCCGCGCCAGGCCTCAACGAACAGGCTGACGGGGATCGCGGATTCAGCCTTACAGGTCGTCCGGTTGCTCGGCCGAATGCGTGAGGGGGCACGAACGAACGTGTGAAGCCGGACCCGCAAAGACGACCCCGCAAGACGAAGGCGCCAGGAGGAACGCGCCAGGAGGAACGCGCGAGGACGAAGCGCCGCCACCCCGCGTTCAGGACTCCTCGTCCTCCAGGTACGGGTCGTGCAGACCGTCGGCCGCCTCCTGGGTCTCCAGCAGGTCCAGCCGCAGGTCCTGGGCCCAGGCGAGCGCCCACCGCTTCAGCCCGCCGACCGCGCGTGCCGCGACACCCCGGGCCCGGAACCGGCCGTCCGCCGCCTCGGCCAGCGTCTCCAGCCGGTCGGCGAGCGCCGCGGGCTGGAAGTCCGCATCCAATTCGCCTGCCAGCACGATGAGTTCGCCCTCCCGGTAGCAGTCGGTGAGGGCGTGCACGTCGACCAGGTCCCGCGGCATGCCACGGTCCACCAGCAGCGCGGTGGTGAGCGCGGCGGCGTCCTCCAGGGCGACGACTGGCAGGACGACCGGCAGCGCCACCGGCAGGACCGCCGCCGGTTCGCCGGGCGGAAGCGCGGCGAGGTCGAAGCGCACCGGCCGGTGCGCCAGCGGCTCCTTCCGCAGCTCCACCGAGTGCGACCGCCCGCCGAGCGCGAGCCGGACGGTGAGCTGCTCCAGCCGCGGCGTGCCCGGGCGTTCGGCGACCCCGCCGCCGGCCGCGCGGTAGGCCTCGCCCAGCGCGGCGGCCACCTCCGGCAGGTCGGCCCCGCCGGTCACCAGGGTGAGTCCGTCCTGCGGGCAGGCCGCGACACCGTGGGCGCGCAGCGCGTGCCCACCGGCCAGGGCGAGCCCGTACCGGTCGCAGACGGGGGCCGCCAGTGCGGCGAGGCGCAGCTGGGTGTGGCCCGGTCGAAGGGGCGCGTCGACGGCGTCCGGGGCGGTGGTCACGTTTCCAGTCTGACGCGACCGCCCGCTCCGCGCGCCACCGCCGGCCGGGGGCCGGAGTCCGGACCGGGGGATCACCAGCCGCTGAGCCCGGCCGCGGCCTCGTGCAGGGCGAGCTCCAGCAGCACCGGGTCGTTGAGCCGTCCGGAGCCGTCGGGCGGGACGAGCCAGCGCACCCCGCGGCTGCGGCGCTCGGGGTGCGGGACGACGATCCAGGTGCCCTCCCCCGCGCTGCGCACGCCCGTCCCGATCCAGCGGGCGGCGGTGCCGACGGGGACCAGGAAGCTGACGTGTTCGTCCCCGAAGTCGGTGAGGACGGGGCCGCAGGAGCCGGGGTCCAGGATCTCCAGGGCCGGGCGCCCGAGCCGTCCGGGGACGGAGAGGACGTCCCAGCGGCGGCCGGCCGGTAGCAGCATCAGCCCCAGCCCGGTGCGCTCCCATTGCTCCCGGAAGGCCTCCGGGTCCGCTGCCACCTGGGCGAGCCAGTGCAGTCCGGTGCTCTCCATGTCTGTCCCCGTTTCTTGCCGCTGGTTCCGGTCGGGTCGTCCTGGTCGGGACGCGGCGGGGAGACCGAGACCCGCCGTCACCAAGGAGAGGCGGACGGCGGGTCTCTCTTACACGGATAGCACGGATAACACGGATAGCAGGGATAGCAGGGATGGCGAGGTCAGCTCACGGACAGCGAGGTCAACTGTCGAAGCCGAGCCCCATGCGGTCGAGCGTGCGCAGCCAGAGGTTGCGGTGGCCGCCGTTGCGGTCCGCGCGCTCCAGCGAGCGGGTGGTGATCTCGATCCCGGCCCAGCGCACCGGCTCGGGCGGGAACGGCAGCGGCTTGCTGCGCACCATGTCCAGCGAGGTGCGCTCGGTGCGCTCGCCGGACAGCAGGTCGAGCATCACCTCGGCGCCGAAGCGCGTCGCGCCGACGCCGAGCCCGGTGTACCCGGCCGCGTACGCGACCTTGCCCCGGTAGGCGGTGTCGAAGAACGCCGAGAACCGGGTGCAGGTGTCGATGGCGCCGCCCCAGGCGTGGGTGAACCGCAGGCCCTCCAGCTGCGGGAAGCAGCGGAAGAAGTGGTTCGCCAGCGTGCGGAAGGTCTCCGGCCGCTGGTCGTACTCGTGCCGGACGTGGCCGCCGTAGTGGTAGACGGCGTCGTAGCCGCCCCACAGGATCCGATTGTCGGCGGAGAGCCGGAAGTAGTGGAACTTGTTGGCGCTGTCGCCGAGTCCCTGCCGACCGCGCCAGCCGATCGCGGCGAGCTGCTCGTCGCTGAGCGGCTCGGTCATCAGCGCGTAGTCGTACACCGGCACGATGTACGGCCGGACCCTCTTGACCAGCGACGGGAACACGTTGGTGCCGAGTGCGACGCGCCGGGCGAAGACCCGTCCGTACGGGGTGCGGACGGCCATGCCGCTGCCGTACTCCCGCAGGTCGGTGGCCCGGGTGTGCTCGAAGATCCGCACGCCCTGGCCGAGGCAGGCGTCCCGCAGGCCCCAGGCGAGCTTGGCGGGGTGGACCATCGCCACGCCCTCCTTGTCCCAGAGGCCGCCGAGGAAGGTCGGCGAGTCGACCTCGGCGCGCAGCTCGTCGGCGTCCAGGACGGTGATGTCGAAGCCGTACCGGGCGACGGCCTCGGCGATCTCGTGGAGTTCCTCGACCTGGTGCGGCTGGGTGGCGACGTCGATCTCGCCGGTGCGCTCCCACTCGGCGTCGATGCCGTAGCGCTTGAGGGTGGCCTCGATGCCGTCCAGGTTGGCGGCACCGAGGCGTTCCAGCTGGGCGAGTTCGGCGGGCCAGCGTTGCAGGCCGTTGCCGAAGCCGTGGGTGAGGCTGGCCGCGCAGAATCCGCCGTTGCGCCCGGACGCGGCCCACCCGACCTCGTTGCCCTCGACCAGCACGACGTCCAGCGAGGGGTCGCGTTCCTTGGCGATGAGGGCGGTCCAGAGGCCGGAGTAGCCGCCGCCGACGACCAGCAGGTCGCAGGTGGTGTCGCCGACCAGGGCGGGCAGTGCCGCCGGCCGGCCCGGATCCTCCAGCCAGAAGGGGGTGGGCCTGGCGTCACTGAGTGCGCGGGCGGAGTCCATGCATTATCAGCCACTTTCTGTACTTAGGCGATGGTTTGTTCGGCCACCACACCCGACCGTACGTCAGGCGGTGGCCTTCCGGCGGTTGCCCAGCCACTGGCCGGCGACGGTCAGCGCGACGGCGGCGATGAACATCGCGGTGCCGATGACGTTCACCTGCACCGGGATGCCGCGCTGCGACGCGCCCCAGACGAACATCGGAAAGGTGACCGTGGTCGGGCCCGAGTTGAACTGGGTGATGATGAAGTCGTCGAAGGAGAGCGCGAAGCTGAGCAGCGCTCCCGCCGCGATGCCGGGGGCGGCCAGCGGCAGGGTGACCCGCAGGAAGGTCTGGATGGGGGTCGCGTAGAGGTCCTGAGCGGCCTGTTCGAGCCTCGGGTCCATGCTCATCACGCGGGCCTTGACGGCCGTCACCACGAAGCTGAGGCAGAACATGATGTGCGCGATGAGGATGGTGGTGAAGCCGAACGGGATGCGCATGTTGAGGAACAGCGTCCCGAGCGAGGCGGCCATGACCACCTCGGGCATGGCCATCGGCAGGAAGATCATCGCGGTGGTGGCCGAGCGGCCGCGGAAGCGGTAGCGGGCCAGCGCGAAGGCGACCATGGTGCCGAGCACGGTGGCGCCGATGGTGGCGAGCACCGCGATCTGCAGGCTGAGCGAGAGCGACTGGCACATGTCGGCCACGCCGCAGGGGTTGGTCCAGGCGTCGGTGGAGAACTCGTTCCACTCGTAGTTGAACTTGCCGACCGGTTTGTTGAACGAGAAGGCGAGCACAACCAGGTTGGGCAGCACCAGGTAGGCGAGGGCCAGCACGCCGGCCAGCACCACCAGGTGGGCGCGTATCCACTTGGTAATCCGGGACATCAGACCAGTTCCTCCGTCCCGGCCTTGCGCATGTAGACCGTCACCATGCCCAGGATCAGGGCCATCAGGATGAAGCTCAGTGCGGCAGCCGTGGGGTAGTCGAGCACGTTCAGGAACTGCTTCTGGATGCCGTTGCCGACCATCTGCTCGCTCGGCGAGCCCAGCAGCTGGGCGTTGATGTAGTCGCCGGAGGCCGGGATGAAGGTGAGCAGGGTGCCGGCGACCACGCCGGGCAGCGAGATCGGGAAGGTGACCTTGCGGAAGGTGGTGAACGGCCGGGCGTACAGGTCGCCGGCCGCCTCGTGCAGGCGGGGGTCGATCCGCTCCAGCGAGGTGTACAGCGGCAGGATCATGAACGGCAGGAAGTTGTAGGTGAGACCGCAGACCACGGCGAGCGGCGTGGCGAGCACCCGGTCGCCGGAGGTGAGGCCGAGCGCGTTGGTGACGTCCAGGACGTGCAGGGTGTTGAGCACCCCGACCACCGGCCCGCCGTCGGACAGGATGGTCTTCCAGGCCAGCGTGCGGATCAGGAAGCTGGTGAAGAACGGCGCGATGACCAGGATCAGGATGACGTTGCGCCAGCGCTTGCCGGCCTTGAAGGCGATCGTGTACGCGAGCGGGTAGCCGACGGCCAGGCAGAGCACGGTGGCGATGCCCGCGTAGGAGAACGAGCGGACGAAGTGCCACTTGTACTCGACCAGGGCGTCCCAGTAGGTCGCGAGGTGCCAGGTGACCTTGAAGCCCGCTTCGAGCGAGCCGGTCTGCAGCGAGGTGGACGCCTGGTAGACCATCGGGACGGCGAAGAAGACGACGAGCCAGGCGATGCCGGGCAGCAGCAGCCAGTACGCGGTGAGCTTGCGCTTCGGCTTCCGTGCCGGTTCCGCGAGCGGTATGACCTGTGACGGAGCGGCCGGGGTGGTGGTGGTCATGCGGCCTCCTCCGCGGTGCCCGCGTCGATCGCCTGCGCGGCGTCCAGGGCGAAGGAGTGCGCCGGGTTCCAGTGCAGCAGGACGGGCGCGCCGGGGACGATCCGGGCGTCGCGCTCCATGTTCTGCTCGAAGACGGTGACCTCCTGGCCGCCGTCGGTGCGCACCACGTACTGGGTGGAGACGCCGATGAAGCTGGAGTCGAGGACGGTGCCGGCCAGCCGGTTGCGGCCGTCGGCGACCTCGGCGGAGGCGTGCGCGATGGTGATCTTCTCCGGGCGCACGCCCAGGTGGACCTGCCTGGCCTCGGTGGCGCAGCGCGCCTTGGGCACGGCGAGGCGGACGCCGGCCGCGGTGAGCAGCAGGTCGCCGCCGTCGGTACCGGTGACCTCGGCGGGCAGCAGGTTGGACTGGCCGAGGAAGTTGGCCACGAAGGTGGTGGCGGGGTTCTCGTACAGCTCGGCGGGGGCGCCCAGTTGCTCGACCCGGCCGCCGTTCATCACCGCGATGGTGTCGGCCATCGTCATGGCCTCCTCCTGGTCGTGGGTGACGTGCACGAAGGTGATGCCGACCTCGGTCTGGATCCGCTTGAGCTCCAGCTGCATCTGGCGGCGGAGCTTGAGGTCGAGCGCGCCGAGCGGCTCGTCGAGGAGCAGCACCTGGGGGTGGTTGATCAGGGCGCGGGCGACGGCGACGCGCTGCTGCTGGCCGCCGGAGAGCTGGTGCGGCTTGCGCCGGGCGTACTGGCCGAGTTCGACCAGCTCCAGCATCTCCTCGACCTGCTTCTTGACGTCCTTGCGGCCGCGGCGGCGCAGGCCGAAGGCGACGTTCTCGAAGATGTCGAGGTGCGGGAAGAGCGCGTAGCTCTGGAAGACGGTGTTCACCGGCCGCTTGTACGGGGGCAGGGCGGTGACGTCCTGGCCGCCGATCAGGACGGTGCCGCTGGTGGGCTCCTCCAGGCCGGCGATCATGCGCAGGGTGGTGGTCTTGCCGCAGCCGGAGGCGCCGAGCAGGGCGAAGAAGGAGCCCTGCGGGACGGTGAGGTCGAGCGGGTGGACGGCGGTGAAGGCGCCGTAGGTCTTGCCGATGCCGGTGAGGCGGACGTCGCCGCCGGCGGCCGCGTCGCGCTGCTGGTCTGTCATGGGTGTCTTCCTGGGTTCTCTGCCGGGAGTGGGCCGCGCGTGGGGGGGTCAGGCGCCGATGAGCTTGGAGAACTTCTGCTCGAAGTCGCTCTCCTCGGTCTCGGTGAGAGTGCGGAACACGTGCGACTTGGCCGCCATCTCGGGGGTGGGTACGACCAGCGGGTTGGCCGCGCTGTCCGGGGCGAGGGCGGCGAGTTCGTCCTTCATCCCGGTGACGGCGGAGACGAAGCCGATGCCCGCGACCAGTTGCGCCGCGATCTTCGGCTGATAGTAGAAGTCGATCAGCTTTTCCGCGTTCGCCTTGTGCTGCGCCCGGGCCGGGATCAGCATGTTGTCCGTCGAGGAGACGTAGCCCTTCTCCGGGATGACGAACTCGATGTCCGGGTTGTCGGCGCGCAGTTGGATCAGGTCACCGCCCCAGGCGACGCAGGCCGCGATGTCGCCGGAGGACAGCTCCTGGCCGTAGTCGTTGCCGGTGAAGCGGCGGATCTGCTTGCTGTCGACGCCCTTCTGCAGCCGGGCGACGGCGGCGTCGTAGTCGTCGGCGGTGAACTTCGCCGGGTCCTTGCCCAGGTCCAGCAGGGTGATCCCGATGCTGTCGCGCATCTCGGAGAGGAAGGTGACCCGGCCCTTGAGGTCGGGGTCGTCCAGCAGTTGGGAGACGCTGGTGACCTCCTTCCCCTTGGTCGCCTTCTTGTTGTAGGCGATGACGACCTGGATGCCGGCCCACGGGTAGGAGTACAGCCGGCCCGGGTCCCAGTCGGGGGCGCGGAAGCGGGAGTCGATGGTGGTGATCGCGGTGGTGACGTTCGCCGGGTTGAGCTTCTGCGCCCAGCCGAGCCGGATCATCCGGGCGGCCATCCAGTCGGTGAGGACCATCAGGTCGCGGCCGGTGTCCTGGCCGGCCGCGAGCTGCGGCTTGACCTTGCCGAAGAACTCGACGTTGTCGTTGACGTCCTCGTTGTACCTGACCTTGACGCCGGTGGCCGCGGTGAAGGCGTCCAGGGTGCCGTGCTTCTCCTTGTCCTTCTCGTCGGTGTCGATGTACAGCGGCCAGTTGGAGAAGTTGACCACCTTCTCGGTGTCCGAGAGGTCCTTGGCGGCGTTGGCGGTCGAGTCGCCGCCGACGGTCCTGGCCGCCGGGATCCCGCAGGCGGCCAGCGTGCCCGCACCGGCGGTCAGCGCGGCGGCCCGCAGCAGGGTGCGGCGGCCGATCGCGGCCCGGCCGCTGGTCAGGCTGCGTTCCCAGGCCTTGCGGACCGGTTCGGGCAGACCGTCGGTGAACTCGTTGAACGCCATGGAACGGGCCTCCTGGGGGTAAGAGGTCGAATCGGGGCGCCCTGGGGGCGGCGCCCCTGGGCAGGGGTTATCTGTCTCCGAAGACGGTGCGGTGCCAGTCCTTGCGGGCCACCGCGGTGGTGTCGAACATGACGTGCTTGACCTGGGTGTACTCGTCCAGCGAGTACTGGGACATGTCCTTGCCGTAGCCGGACGCCTTGTAGCCGCCGTGCGGCATCTCGCTGATGATCGGGATGTGGTCGTTGACCCAGACGCACCCGGCCGCGATCTCCCGGGTGGCGCGCAGCGAGCGGTGTACGTTGCCCGTCCAGGCGGAGGCGGCCAGGCCGTAGGGGGTGTCGTTGGCCAGCCGCAGGCCCTCGTCGTCGGTGTCGAAGGGCAGCACGACGAGCACCGGGCCGAAGATCTCGCCCTGGACCACCTCGCTGTCCTGGGCGGCGCCGGTGATCAGGGTGGGCGCGTAGTACGCGCCGCGGGTGAGGTCGGTGCCGTCGTGGCCCTTCTCCGGCGCGCGGCCGCCGGTGACCACGGTGGCGTAGGAGCGGGCGCGTTCGACGAAGCCGGCCACCCGGTCCCGGTGGGTGTACGAGACCAGCGGGCCGAGGTCGGTGTGCGGGTTGAGCGGGTCGCCGATCCGGATCGCGGCGTACAGCTCGGCCACGCCGGCCACGAACGCGTCGTACAGCGGGCGCTGGACGTACGCGCGGGTGGCGGCGGTGCAGTCCTGGCCGCCGTTGATCAGCGAGGCGGCGACCGCGCCGTGCACGGCGGCGTCGAGGTCGGCGTCGTCGAAGACCACGAACGGGGCCTTGCCGCCGAGCTCCAGGTGGGTGCGCTTGACGCTCGCGGTGGCGAGTTCGGCGACCCTGCGGCCGACCGGGGTGGAGCCGGTGAAGGACACCATGGCGACGTCCGGGTGCGCGACCAGGTGCTCGCCGGTGGTGCGTCCGGCGCCGGTGACCACGTTGACCACGCCGTCGGGGATGCCCGCCTCGGTGCAGGCCCGGGCGAACATCAGCGAGGTGAGCGGGGTCAGCTCGGACGGCTTGAGCACGATGGTGTTGCCCGCCGCGATCGCCGGCAGGACCTTCCAGGCGGCCATCTGCAGCGGGTAGTTCCACGGCGAGATCGAGCCGACCACGCCGATCGCCTCGCGGCGCACGTAGGAGGTGTGGTCGCCGGAGTACTCGCCGGCCGCCTTGCCCTCCAGGTTGCGGGCGGCGCCGGCGAAGAACGCCACGTTGTCGATGGTGCCGGGGACGTCGAACTCGGTGGCCAGCTTGACCGGCTTGCCGGTCTGCGCGGTCTCCACCCGGGCGAGGTCTGCACTCGCCGAGGTCAGGACGGCGGCCAGTGCGGTCAGCGCCTCGGAGCGGGCGCCGGGGGTGGCGCGGGACCAGCCGGGCAGGGCCGCCTTCGCGGCGGCCACGGCCGCGTCGACCTCGCCGGTGGTGGCCAGGGCGACCTGCTCGACCACGCTGCCGTCCGCGGGGTTGACGACCTGGAAGGGCTCGCCGCTCCCCCGGGTCCGACGGCCCGCGATGTACTGCGCGCCCGCGCCGAAGTCGGTCAGGTCCATCTGGTTCCTCCAAGTGCCGGTGGGTCGACTGCCACGGCGATTCTCACGGTTGTGCGGTGGGGGAATCCGACCGGCTGATCACCGGGGTTGCGCGATCCTGGCAGTCCGGCGGACTCCGGACAAGGGATTCCGCTGTTGCATTCCGGCAACGCGATGGATTCCGGCGTGAGGTCTGTTTTTCGCCACAGCCGACCCGCTGACCATGCCCGTTGCCGCCCCGGCGTGACAAGGGTCACTCCGACAACCTCGGCGGGTAGGGCCTTACAGGGTGCAAGGGTTCACCGAGGGCGACAGGTCGTCGCCGCGATGGATGATTTACCTGACACTCTGGTCCCTCAAGGCCCTGGAGGCCCGCGATGCTCCCCACCGTCGCCCGCGTGCTCGACCTGGAGGTGATGCGGCGCGGCCTGCCCCAGGTCGTCGCCGGCGCCGACCACCTGGAGCGGCCGGTCCGCTGGGTCCACGTGAGCGAACTGCCCGACGTCGCCGGGATGCTCCAGGGCGGCGAACTGGTGCTCACCACCGGCATCGCGCTGCCCGACGACCGCGAGGGCCTGGCCCGCTACGTCCGCGAACTGGACGAGGTGGGGGTCGCCGGACTGGTCGTCGAGTACGGCCGGCGCTACTTCGACTCGCTGCCCCGCGCCCTGGTGCACGCCGCCGAACAGCGCGGCCTGCCGCTGATCACGCTCCGCCGCGAGCTGCGCTTCGTCGCCGTCACCGAGGCCGTGCACGCGCTGGTGGTCAACGCCCAGCTGGAGCAGCTGCGCGTCTCCGAGGCCGTCCACCAGGTGTTCAACGAGCTGGTGGTGGAGGGCGCCGAGCCGCCCGAGGTGATCCGCCAGGTGGCCCGGATGGCGGGCGCGCCGGTCGTCCTGGAGAACCTCGCGCACCAGGTGCTCGCCCACGACACCGCCGGCCGCCCGGAGGTCGAACTGCTGGAGGACTGGGAGCGCCGCTCCCGCGGGGTCCGCCCGCCCGGCCGCACCGGGCACGACCCGCGCAGCGGCTGGCTGGTGACCACGGTCGGCGCCCGCGGCCAGGACTGGGGCCGACTCGTGCTGGTGCAGGATCCGGGCCCGCTGCCCGAGAACGAGGCCCACCCGCACACCATGCTGCTGGAACGCGGCGCCTCCGCCCTGGCGCTCAACCGGCTGGTGGTGCGCGACCGGGAGAGCCTGGAGCGGCAGACCCACCGCACCCTGCTGTCCGGCATCCTCACCCACGCGCTGACCGTCTCCGAGGTGGCCCTGCGCGCCCAGGCGCTCGGCGTCCCGCTGGAGGGCCGCCGGCTGGTCGGAGTGGTGCTGCGGCAGCGGCGCGGCCCGATCCCGGCCGCCCTGGAGGCGCAGGCCCGGCTGCGCGACTTCACCGAGCTCGCCGCGGGAGCCGTCCGGGCCTGCCGGCTCTCCGCCCTGGTCGGCGCGCTGGACGACGAGGGCGTCGGCGTGCTGATCACGCTCGGCACCCAGCAGGACGAGCACGCCGCCCTGGACGCCTTCTCGGCCACGCTGCGCCGGATGTCGGCCGAGGCCGGCCGGGACGACGCCGCCGCCGCACCCGCCCCGGTGGTCGCGGTCGGCTCCTCGGTCGGCTCCGTCCGGGACGCCCGGCGCACCCTGCTGGAGGCCACCCAGGTCGCCGACGCGGCCCTGCACGACGCGCCCGGCGGCCGGGCCGCCTCGTACTACCGGCTGCCGGACGTCCGGCTGCGCGGCCTGCTCCACCTGCTGCGCGACGACGCCCGGCTGCAGACCTACGTGGAGCGGGAGCTGGGCCCGCTGCTGGCCCACGACGCCGAGCACAACGGCCAGTTGGTGCAGATGCTGCGGATCTACCTGGAGCAGGGCCGGAACAAGTCGGCGGCGGCCGACGCCGCGCACCTGTCCCGGCCGTCCTTCTACGACCGCCTGCACAAGGTCGAGCGGATCCTCGGCGTCGACCTCGACCAGGTGGAGTCCTGCCTCTCCCTGCACGTGGCGCTGCTCGCCCTGGACGCCGTCCGCCGCTGACCGCCGACCGCTGACCGCTGACCGCTGACCGCCGGTGGCCTACACGCCGGTGATGCGCCCCCAGACCTTGTGCAGTTCGGGCCGCTCCGCCGAGGTGACGTCGCGCATGGTGTGCAGCCGGGCGCGCATCTCGTCGGTCGGGAAGAGCAGCGGGTTCTCCGCCAGTTCGGCCTTGTCCTTGTCGCCGCTGGCCGCCAGCACCTCGCGGGCGGCCGGCACCGGGCAGATGTACTGGACGAACGCGGCGAGTTCGGCGGCCACCTCGGGCTGGTAGTAGTGGTCGATCAGCAGCTCGGCGTTGCGCTTGTGCCGGGCCCGGTTGGGGATCATCAGGCTCTCCGCCCACAGCTCGCCGCCCTCCTGCGGCACCACGAACTCGATGTCCGGGTTCTGGGCGGTCAGTTGGACGGCGTCGCCGGAGTAGGCCTGGCAGGCGACGGCGGCACCGGAGGCGAGGTCGCTGGTGTAGTCGTTGCCGGTGAAGCGGCGGATGTGGCCGGTGTCGACCATCTTCTGCACGGTGTCCATCGCCCGGTGCGCGTCGTCCTCGCCGAACCGGGAGACGTCCGCACCCTGGGCGAGCATCAGCAGCCCGAGCGCCTCGTCCAGCCCGGCGAACAGGGTGACCCGGCCCTTGAGATCGGGCGCCCAGAGGTCCGCGGTCGACTTCAGCTCCCGGCCGAGCGCCTTGCGGTTGTACGCGATGCCGGTGATCCCGGACTGCCAGGGCACGCTGCGCCGGCGCCCGGGGTCGAAGGCCGGGTCGGCGAGCTGTGGGTCCAGGTTGGCGGTGACGTTGGGCAGGTTGGCCCGGTCCATGGCCTGCACCCAGCCGAGCGAGACGTACCGGCCGGCCATCCAGTCGCTGACCACCATGAGGTCCCGGCCGGGGTCGGCGCCCTGGGTGAGCACCGGGCTGATCTTTCCGAAGAACTCGTCGTTGTCGTTGATGTCCTCGGTGTAGGTGACCGCGATGCCGGTCCGCTCGGTGAAGGCGTCCAGGGTCGGCCGGTGGCCCTGGTCGTCGGTGTCGATGTACTGGGTCCAGTTGGAGAAGGCGAGCCGCTGCTCGCGGTCCGAGCGGTCCTGGACCGAGCGGCGGTCCTCAGCGACGTACGCGGACGGGATGCCGCAGCCGGTCAGCGTGCCGGCGCCGAGCAGCGCGGCCCCGCCGAGCACCGAACGCCGGCGGATCGTACGGGAGTTGTGGGGGCGGGTCGGGGTGGTGCTGCTGGGCATGGGGAAGGCCTCCGGAGCGTGGGACGGCCCCGGGCGTGCGCGACACCCGGGGCCGTCCGATCGGTACGTCAGACGGTGTGCGCGTCGGCGAGCGACAGCACCTCGTCGAGCACCGCGAGACCGGTCTTGGCCTCCTCCTCGGTGACGGTGCACGGCGGGACGACGTGGAGGCGGTTCATGTTGACGAACGGCCAGAGCCCGCGCTGCTTGCAGGCGGCGGCCAGCTCGGCCATCGGCGCGTTGGCGGGGCCGGCCGCGTTGTACGGGACCAGCGGCTCGCGGGTCCCGCGGTCCTTCACCAGGTCGAGCGCCCAGAACACGCCGAGGCCGCGGACCTCGCCGATCGAGGGGTGCCGCTCGGCCAGCTCCCGCAGGCCGGGGCCGAGCACGGTCTCGCCGATGTGCTTGGCGTTCTCGACGATGCCCTCCTCCGCCATGGCGGTGATGGTGGCGACGGCCGAGGCGCAGGCCAGCGGGTGGCCGGAGTAGGTGAGTCCGCCCGGGAACGCCCGCTCGGCGAAGGTGGCGGCGATCTCGGCGCTGATCGCCACGCCGCCCAGCGGGACGTAGCCCGAGTTGACGCCCTTGGCGAAGGTCAGCAGGTCCGGGGTGACGCCCCAGTGGTCGGCGGCGAACCACTCGCCGGTGCGGCCGAAGCCGGCCATCACCTCGTCGAGGATGAACACGATGCCGAAGCGGTCGCAGATCTCCCGCACCCCGGCCAGGTAGCCCGCCGGCGGGATCAGGATGCCCGCGGTGCCGACCACGGTCTCCAGGATGATCGCCGCGATCGTCCCGGGGCCCTCGAAGGCGATCACCTGCTCCAGGTGCTCCAGCGCACGCTCGCACTCCTGCGCCTCGTTCTCGGCGTGGAAGTTGGAGCGGTAGGCGTACGGGCCCCAGAAGTGCACCACGCCGGAGACGCCGGTCTCGTTGGCCCAGCGCCGCGGGTCGCCGGTGAGGGCGATCGCGTTGGCGGTGGCGCCGTGGTACGAGCGGTAGGCGGACATGACCTTCTGCCGGCCGGTGTGCAGCCGGGCCAGCCGGACGGCGTTCTCGACCGCCTCGGCGCCGCCGTTGGTGAAGAAGATCTTGTCGAGGTCACCGGGGGTGCGCTCGGCGATCAGCCGGGCGGCCTCGCTGCGCGCCTCGACCGCGAAGCCGGGGGCGATGGTGCAGAGCTTCGCCGCCTGCTCCTGGATCGCGGCGACCACCTTCGGGTGCTGGTGGCCGATGTTGGTGTTGACCAGCTGCGAGGAGAAGTCGAGGTAGCGGTTGCCGTCGTAGTCCCAGAAGTACGAGCCCTCGGCGCCGGCCACCGCGAGGGGGTCGATCAGCGCCTGGGCGGACCACGAGTGGAAGACGTGCGCGCGGTCGGCGGCCTTGACCGCCTGGCCGGCGGCTGAGTCAGCGGTGGGGATGCTCATGCCGGTAAGGCTAGGGAGTCGCGGCCCCGAAGTGCAGTTTCATCTTGTCAGCCGGTCACGCGAACGGCCGACAGGATGCAAAGACACCGGGCCCGGGTCGAAAGGACCCGGGCCCATTGTCCGTTCACACGATGGACGTGCGATCAGATCGCCGTCATGACGTGCTTCACCCGGGTGTAGTCCTCGAAGCCGTACGCGGAGAGGTCCTTGCCGTAGCCGGACTTCTTGAAGCCGCCGTGCGGCATCTCGGCGACCAGCGGGATGTGGGTGTTGATCCAGACGCAGCCGAAGTCCAGGCGGCGCGACATCCGCATGGCGCGGGCGTGGTCCTTGGTCCACACCGAGGAGGCCAGCGCGAAGTCGACGCCGTTGGCGTAGTCGACGGCCTGGTCCTCGTCGGTGAACTTCTGCACGGTGATGACCGGGCCGAAGACCTCGTTCTGGATGATCTCGTCGTCCTGCCGCAGGCCGGAGACGACGGTCGGGGCGTAGAAGTAGCCCTTCTCGCCGACCTGGTGGCCACCGGCCTCGATCTTGGCGTGGGTGGGCAGCCGCTCGATGAAGCCGGCCACCTGCTTCAGCTGGTTGGCGTTGTTCAGCGGGCCGTACAGCACGTCCTCGTCGTCCACGCCGCCGGTCTTGGTCTCGGCCGCGGCCTTGGCCAGCGCCTCGACGAAGGCGTCGTGGATCGACTCGTGCACCAGCACGCGGGTGGCGGCGGTGCAGTCCTGGCCGGCGTTGAAGTAGCCCGCGACCGAGATGCCCTCGACGGCCTCGGCGATGTCGGCGTCCTCGAAGACCACGACCGGGGCCTTGCCGCCCAGCTCCAGGTGGACGCGCTTGACGTCCTTGGAGGCGGACTCGGCGACCTGGATGCCGGCCCGGACCGAACCGGTGATGGAGGCCATCGCCGGGGTCTTGTGCTCGACCATCAGCCGGCCGGACTCGCGGTCGCCGCAGATCACGTTGAAGACGCCGGCCGGCAGCTCCAGGTCCTTGAGGACGCCGCCGATGATCTCGGCGAGCAGGACGGTGGAGGCCGGGGTGGTGTCCGAGGGCTTCAGGACGACGGTGTTGCCCGCGGCGATGGCCGGGGCGAACTTCCAGACAGCCATCATCATCGGGTAGTTCCACGGTGCGACCTGGGCACAGACGCCGACCGGCTCGCGGCGGACGATCGAGGTCATCCCGTCCATGTACTCCCCGGCGGCCTTGCCCTCCAGCATGCGGGCGGCACCGGCGAAGAAGCGGATCTGGTCCACCATCGGACCGATCTCCTCCGAGAGGGTCAGCCCGCGCGGCTTGCCCGTGTTGCGGACCTCCGCGTCGACGAGCTCGTCGGCCCGGGCCTCGACCGCGTCGGCGATCTTGAGCAGCAGCTTCTGGCGGGTGCTCGGGGTGGCGTCGCGCCAGACCGGGAAGGCGGCGGCGGCCGAGGCCATCGCGGCGTCCACATCGGAGGCACCGGACAACGGGGACGTCGCGTAGGCCTCACCGGTGGTGGGGTCGACGATGTCGAGCGTGCGGCCGTCCGCCGCGTCGACGAACTCACCGTTGATGTAGTTGCGCAGCGTGCGAAGGTCGCTCACGGGGTCTCTCCTCGGTCTGGGCCTGCGGCGTTGCAGATTCCGGCGCCATGGTACGTCGGCGGGTCCGGCGCACGAAGGGTGTCGGGTGGCCGGGCCCTGGACGGCGCGGTCCACTGGTTTGGGGGAACGCGCGCTGCGCTGCGGGGCTGCGCGCGTACCGTGCCAGGGTAGCCGCATGACTGCCGGTATCGACAGGTGCAGTGCATGTAGGCGATGAAATCCGTACGCGGATTCCAAGATCGCGACGAAATCAGCAGATTCCTCGCTTGCGAACGGGGGAACGATCAGGCACAGTGGCGGCGTGGCCAACCGCGACCGGAACGCGAGCGTTCCCCTCGATGCCGCCTCCAAGGCGATCATCGAGCAGCTCCAGGAGGACGGACGCCGCCCGTACGCCGCCATCGGCAAGGCCGTCGGCCTGTCCGAGGCGGCCGTGCGCCAGCGCGTCCAGAAGCTGCTCGACCAGGGCGTGATGCAGATCGTCGCCGTCACGGACCCGCTCACCGTCGGCTTCACCCGCCAGGCGATGGTCGGCATCCGGGTCGAGGGCGACATCGAGCCCGTCGCCGACGCGCTGGCCGCCCTCGACGAGGTCGACTACGTCGTCTGCACCGCAGGCTCGTTCGACCTCCTGGCCGAACTGGTCTGCGAGGACGACGAGCACCTGCTCGAACTGATCAACAAGCGCATCCGCGCGCTTCCCGGCGTGCGGAGCACCGAGAGCTTCGTCTACCTGAAGCTCCGGAAACAGACCTACACCTGGGGCACCCGATGACAGCCGACCCGGCGCAGAAGGACCTTTCCAAGACCGCCTACGACCACCTGTGGATGCACTTCACCCGCATGTCGTCGTACGAGAACTCCCCCGTGCCGACGATCGTCAAGGGCGAAGGCACCTACGTCTGGGACGACAAGGGACGCAAGTACCTCGACGGCCTCGCCGGCCTGTTCGTCGTCCAGGCCGGCCACGGCCGCGAGGAGCTGGCCGAGGCCGCCGCCAAGCAGGCCAAGGAGCTCGCCTTCTTCCCGGTGTGGAGCTACGCCCACCCGAAGGCCGTCGAGCTGGCCGAGCGCCTGGCCAACTACGCCCCGGGCGACCTGAACAAGGTCTTCTTCTCCACCGGTGGCGGCGAGGCCGTCGAGACAGCCTGGAAGCTCGCCAAGCAGTACTTCAAGCTGACCGGCAAGCCGACCAAGTACAAGGTCATCTCGCGCGCCGTCGCCTACCACGGCACCCCGCAGGGCGCCCTGTCGATCACCGGCCTGCCGGGCCTGAAGGCCCCGTTCGAGCCGCTGGTGCCGGGCACCCACAAGGCCCCGAACACCAACATCTACCGCGCCCCCGCCTTCCTCGAAGGCCCGGACGGCACGGTCGACCCCGAGGCCTACGGCCGCTGGTGCGCCGACGAGATCGAGGTGGCCATCCTCAACGAGGGCGCCGAGACCGTCGCCGCCGTCTTCGTCGAGCCGGTGCAGAACGCCGGTGGCTGCTTCCCGCCGCCGCCCGGGTACTTCCAGCGCCTGCGCGAGATCTGCGACCGCCACGACGTGCTGCTGGTCTCGGACGAGGTCATCTGCGCCTTCGGCCGCCTGGGCACCATGTTCGGCGCCGACAAGTTCGGCTACCAGCCCGACATGATCACCTGCGCCAAGGGCATGACCTCGGGCTACTCCCCGATCGGCGCCACGATCATCTCGGACCGCCTCGCCGAGCCGTTCTACAAGGGCGACAACACCTTCCTGCACGGCTACACCTTCGGCGGCCACCCGGTCTCCTCCGCGGTGGCGCTGGCCAACCTCGACATCTTCGAGCGCGAGGGCCTGAACCAGCACGTCCTCGACAACGAGGCCGCGTTCCTGGGCACCCTGAACAAGCTGCGCGACCTGCCGATCGTCGGCGACGTCCGCGGCAACGGGTACTTCTACGGCATCGAGCTCGTGAAGGACAAGGTCACCAAGGAGTCGTTCAACGACGACGAGGTCGAGCGCGTCCTCTACGGCTTCCTGTCGAAGGCCCTCTTCGACAACGGCCTGTACTGCCGCGCCGACGACCGTGGCGACCCGGTCATCCAGCTGGCCCCGCCGCTGATCTCCAACCAGTCGACCTTCGACGAGATCGAGCAGATCCTGCGGACCAGCCTCACCGACGCGTGGGCGAAGATCTGACCCCCTGATCCTCCTTCCCCACCCTCCGCCGAAGGGCGGTCCCACTCCCCCGGGAC
>NZ_JBHWIR010000063.1:19502-23040 GCF_042731835.1 Kitasatospora sp. NPDC059817
CCCACAACTATTTTATAAATTTGTTTGTTGGTGGGCTGCTTATTTTTTTTATATCCCACTGCTCACCCCCTGACCCTCCTCCCCCCCCCCCCGCCCAGGGGGGGTCCCACTCCCCCGGGACCGCCCTTCGGCGTTTTTCCGGCGCTGTCGGCCGATCAAACATGCCTGATTGCGGGTGATTTGCCCGCGATGGACCAGAGCGCCGCAACCGCACCAGGCCCCAGTCGTTCTAATCTGACGACTGTCATATCCCTGCGGCCACCCAGGATGGAACCTCATGTCAGCGGCACCGCCTGACAACGACGTGCTGTGGGCCCGGGGGATCGTCAAGTCCCATCACGGCACCCCCGCCCTGCGGGGCATCTCGATCGGCGTCCGCGAGGGCGAAGTGCTCGCCGTCACCGGCCCGCGCGGCTCCGGCAAGAGCACCCTCCTCGGCTGCCTCTCCGCCCTCCTCACCGTCGACGAGGGCGAGGTCTGGTTCAACAGCGCGCCCGTCCACACCCTCGGCCGGGCCGGGCGCGAACGGCTGCGCCGCGACCGCTTCGGCTTCGTCGGCTCCGAACCCCACCTGGTGCCCGAACTGACCGCCCGGGAGAACGTCGCCCTGCCGCTGCTGCTCGCCGGCGCCGGCAACAAGGCCGCCTACACCGCCGCCGACGAATGGCTGGAACGCCTCGACGTCGGCGAGGTCGCCCGGCAGCGCCCCGACCGGCTGCTCCAGAGCCAGCGCCAGCGGATCGCCGTCGCCCGCGCCCTCGCCCCGCTGCCGCCCGTCGTCTTCGCCGACGACCCCACCGCCCCGCTCCACCGCGAGGCCGCCGACCAGGTCCTGCGGATACTGACCAGCGCGGCCCGGTCGCACCAGCTCACCCTCGTCCTGGCCACTCACGACCCCGAGCTCGTCCGGTTCGCGGACCGCGCCGTCGCCCTCGTCGACGGACGGCTCACCGCCCCCGCCGCCCCCGTCCCGCGCGGGCCCGCCGTCCCGGGGGCGGCCGGCGCGTCCGCCGTCTCGGGCATCCGCCGCTGACGACGCCGAGCCGCTGAAAGAGTCGACGTGTTCTATCTCCGTCTGGCCCGGGGCTACCGGGTGCCCGACCTCGGCCGCTGGCTGCTCACCGTGCTGGCCGCCGCCGTGGTCTCCGCCTTCCTGCTGCGCTCCCTCGGCCGGGCGATGAGCGACCCGCTCGGCGGCGAGGACGCGCTGGTGCGACTGCTCTGGTGCCTGCCCCCGCTCGCCGCCGTCGCCTGGTTCGCGGCCGTCGCCGCCCGCGCCGTACCCGCCCAGCGGCCCGAACGGATCACCGGCCTGCGTGCCGCCGGAGCCGGCTCCGGCCGGATCCGCACCCTGATCGCCGGTGAGGTCGTGCTCGCCTGCACCCTCGGCAGCGTGCTCACCCTGCTGGTCTTCCTGGTCCTGCGCAACGACATCGCCGGGCCCGCGCTCGCCCCCGACCTCGGCATGGGCGTACCGCTGCCGGCCGTCGCGCCGGTCGCCCTGCTCGCCCTGGTCCCGCTCACCGCCGGGATCGCCGCCGCCTGCGCCGTCCCGCCCACCGAGTACCTGCCCGGCGGCCGCACCCGCACCCGCGGCGGCACCGGCTTCGGCGCCCTGCGGGTCGCCCTGCCCGTCGGGCTCGCCGTGATCGGCCTCGCCCTCGAACTCATCGCCCTGCGGCCCGGCGCCGCCGCCGACGGCCGGCCGATCCACCTGCCCGCCGGGCTCGGCAGCACCAGCACCGCCGCACTCGGCGGCTGGGCCGCCAGCGCGGTCGGACTCGCCCTGCTCACCGGCCCGTTGCTGTCCTGGACCGGGCGGCTGCTCGCGCTCGGCCGGCCCACCCCGCTACGGCTGCTGGCCGGCCGCGGACTCACCGCCCAGGCCCGCCGCCTCGGCCCGCCGCTGGCCGTGCTCACCCTCGCCCTCGCGCTGGTGCTCACCACCATCCGCTACTGGATCGACACGCCCGACAGCGCCGACGCGCTGCCCGCCGTCGAGGCCTGCCTGGTGCTCGGCTGCGCGGCCGCCGCCGTGGTCACCCGGCTGGCCGAGGTCCGCACCGACCGCCGGGACGTCACCGACGTGCTGCTGCGCCTCGGCACCTCGCCCCGGCTGCTGTTCGGCGCGGTCGCGCTGCGCACCCTGGCGGTGGGCACCACGCTGCTGGTGACCGGCGGGGCGACCGCCGCACTGGCGGCCGCAGGCCTGCGCTGACCTGCGGCTTTCGCCGACCTGCCGGTTTGCGTTGACCTACCGGCCTGCGTTGACCTGCCGGTTTGCGTTGGCCCGCCGGCTCAGCCCGCCGCGGCGAGCTGACCGCAGGCGCCGTCGATCTCCTGGCCCCGGGTGTCGCGGACGGTCGTCGGCACCCCGTGCGACTGGAGCCGACGGACGAACTCGCGCTCGTCCTCGGGCCGGGAGGCGGTCCACTTGGAGCCCGGCGTCGGGTTCAGCGGGATCAGGTTGACGTGCACCCGGTGGTTCTTGATCAGCCGGCCGAGCAGGTCCGCCCGCCATGCCTGGTCGTTGATGTCCTTGATCAGCGCGTACTCGATAGAGATCCGCCGGCCGGACTTCTCCGCGTAGTTCCACGCGGCGTCCAGCACCTCGGCGACCTTCCAGCGGGTGTTCACCGGCACCAGCTCGTCGCGCAGCTCGTCGTCCGGGGCGTGCAGCGACAGCGCCAGGCGGCAGCTGAGGCCCTCGTCGGCCAGCCGGTTCATCGCCGGGACCAGGCCGACGGTCGACACCGTGACACCGCGCTGGGACAGGCCGAAACCGTCCGGCGCCGGGTCGGTCAGCCGGCGGATCGCGGCCAGCACCCGGTTGTAGTTGGCCAGCGGCTCGCCCATGCCCATGAAGACCACGTTCGACAGCCGCGCCTCGCCGCCGGGGATCTCGCCGGCCTTGAGCGCGCGCATCCCGGCGGCGATCTGCTCGACGATCTCGGCGGTGGACAGGTTGCGGGTCAGCCCGGCCTGGCCGGTCGCGCAGAAGGGGCAGTTCATGCCGCAGCCCGCCTGCGAGCTGATGCACATGGTGACCCGGTCCGGGTAGCGCATCAGCACCGACTCGACGAGCGTGCCGTCGAAGAGCTTCCAGAGCGTCTTGCGGGTGGTGTCGTCGTCGCAGGACACGTGCCGCACGACCGACATCAGCTCCGGCAGCAGGCTCCCGGTGAGCTTCTCCCGGCTGGCGGCGGGGATGTCCGTCCAGCCCTCCGGGTCGTTCGACATCCGGCCGAAGTAGTGGTTGGAGAGCTGCTTGGCGCGGAACGGCTGCTCGCCCAGCTCGGCGACGGCCTCCTTGCGCTCGGCGGGGCTCAGGTCGGCGAGGTGTCGCGGGGGCTTGGCGCCGCGCGGCGCGACAAAGGTGAGTTCTCCGGGCTTAGGCATGGTTCATCCAGTGTCGCAGACGCCGGGAGCAGGCCAGGACGTGCGAGGGCCCCCCCCCCGCACGCGTCCCGGGGCCCTCCACCCCCCCCCGCCCCGCGTCACGGTCAGTTGCGGCCGACCGCCCGACAATGGCCGAAGA
>NZ_JBHWIR010000063.1:23050-40615 GCF_042731835.1 Kitasatospora sp. NPDC059817
AAATGTTGGTTTCTCGGGGTTTAGCCTGGGTTCCGCCTGTGGCCCCGCCGCGGGGTGCGGGCCCGGAGGGGCGCGGCCCCCGGCCGCGCCGGGGACGGGGGCCCTTCCACCACTCGCGGCCGGAGGACAGGTTCTGAGGCGTCCTACGGCCGGACAAGGCCCTAGCTGCCGACGAAGGCCGCCAGCAGCAGCCAGACCACCGGGGCGGTCGGCAGGAGCGAGTCCAGCCGGTCCATGATGCCGCCGTGGCCGGGCAGCAGCGTGCCCATGTCCTTGATGCCGAGGTCTCGCTTGATCATCGACTCGCCCAGGTCGCCCAGGGTCGCGGTGACCGCCGCGCAGCCGCCCAGGATCAGGCCCTGCCACCAGCTGCCGCCGTCGATGATCAGCTCCATCAGCACGGCGCCCGCCAGCATCGACAGGCCGATGCCGCCGGCCAGGCCCTCACGGGTCTTGCCGGGGCTGATCGTCGGGGCGAGCTTGGTCTTGCCGAACTTGTAGCCCACGGCGTAGGCGCCCGTGTCGCTGCAGATCGTGACGATCAGGAACAGCACGATCCGCTGGGGGCCGTCGTCGGCCGCCAGCATCAACGCCACGAAGGTGGCCAGGAACGGCACGTAGAAGGCGGTGAACACCCCGGCCGTTATGTCCCGCAGGTAGTCCTCCGGCGGCTCGGCCATCCGCCAGACCATCACCGCCAGCCCGGTCAGCGCGAGCGAGGCCGCGGCCCACTGCACCCCGGCCCAGTAGCCGGTGGCGATCATGGCGATGCCGCCTGCGACCAGCGGCACCAGCGGCGCCTTGATCTGCTTGCGCTCGGCGAGCCGGCTGGTCAGCTCCCAGATACCGACCGACACCGCGGCCATCACGACGAACAGGAACAGCGCCTTCACCACGAACAGCGAGGCGATGATCACCACACCGAGACCGACCCCCACGCCTATCGCGGCCTGGAGGTTACGGCCACCGCGCTGCTTGCGCGGCTGCGGCTGCGGGGCGGACTGGGCGGCCACGGGTGTCTCCTGCCCTGGATGGGACGACGGCACGAAGTGGGGCTGCCCGGCCGCCGGGTAGGTCGACGGCGGCGCGGGAGGCACCGAGGCCCCGGGGCGCGGCGGGGCGCCGCGGCCGGGGGTGGCGTCATCGGTTATCGCGCGCAGCACGACCGTCTCCGTCACACCCGGCACCGCCGCCTCGGACCGGTCGTCCCGGAACAGCGGGCCGCTCAGCCGACCGGCCTCCCGGGACTGACCGGCGGCGGGGTCACCCGGCCGGCCGGAGCCCGCCGGCGGGCCCTGGTCCGGCACGCCGGGGAACGGGCCGGGGCCCGCCGGTACGGGAGGCATGACCTGAGTCTCCTCCGCGTCGCCGCCCCAGTACACCGGAGGCTGCTGCGAGTGATCCGAACGGTGGCCGGGGCCACCCGGCGCGCCGCCCGGCGCACCCGGGTGGGCCGCCCGGCCGCCCGGGTGACCGGGGTAGCCCTGGGCCTGCGGCGGCGCCGGGTACTCGCCGTACCCCGGCGCCGGGTGCGCCTGCGGCCGGGGCTGCGGCGCCGGGCGGTAGGGCTGGAACTGCTGGTCGGACGGGCCCCAGTAGCCAGGGGCGTCAGGGGCGTCGTTCATCAGACTTCGAGCAGCTCGGCTTCCTTGTGCTTCAGCAGCTCGTCGACGGCGGCCACGTACTTGGCCGTGGTGTCGTCGAGCTCCTTCTCGGCGCGGCGGCCGTCGTCCTCGCCGACCTCGCCGTCCTTGACCAGCTTGTCGATGGCGTCCTTGGCCTTGCGGCGCACCGCGCGGATCGAGACCTTCGCGTCCTCGCCCTTGCCCCGGGCCACCTTGATGAACTCCCGGCGGCGCTCCTCGGTCAGCTCGGGCAGCACCACCCGGATGAGGGAGCCGTCGTTGGACGGGTTGACGCCCAGGTCGGAGTCGCGGATCGCCTGCTCGATCGCCTTCAGCGCGGTCTTGTCGAACGGCGAGACGACCGCCATCCGGGGCTCCGGCACCGAGAACGAGGCCAGCTGGTTGATCGGCGTCACGGTGCCGTAGTACTCGGCGACGATCTTGGCGAACATCGCCGGGTGGGCACGGCCGGTGCGGATGGCGGCGAAGTCGTCCTTGGCGACGGCGACGGCCTTCTCCATCTTCTCCTCGGCTTCGAGGAGGGTCTCTTCGATCACTGTGATCTCCCTGTCCGGTTCATCTGCGATTGTCCCGACCGGTGTCGGCGTCGAGGCCGGTCACGGCGACGGCGCCGTCCCGTACGGCTGATTGCTGCTCAGGCCCGGACAGAATCCTGGCTGATGAGTGTGCCGATCTTCTCACTCTTCACCGCGCGCGCGATATTGCCCTCCGCCAGCAGCTCGAAGACCAGCATCGGGAGGTTGTTGTCCTTGCACAGCGTGATCGCGGTGAGGTCGGCGACCTTGAGGTCGCGCGTGATGACCTCGGAGTACTCCAGCGCGTCGAACTTCACCGCGTCCGGGTTGGTCCGGGGGTCCGAGTCGTAGACACCGTCCACGCCGTTCTTGCCCATCAGCAGGACGTCGGCGTGGATCTCCAGGGCCCGCTGGACGGCGGTGGTGTCGGTCGAGAAGTACGGCATGCCCATACCGGCGCCGAAGATCACCACACGGCCCTTCTCCAGGTGCCGGACGGCCCGCAGCGGCAGGTACGGTTCGGCGACCTGGCCCATGGTGATCGCGGTCTGGACCCGGGTCTCGATGCCTTCCTTGACTAGGAAGTCCTGCAGCGCCAGGCAGTTCATCACGGTGCCGAGCATGCCCATGTAGTCGGAGCGCGCCCGGTCCATGCCGCGGACCTGCAGCTCGGCGCCCCGGAAGAAGTTGCCGCCGCCGATGACCACCGCGACCTCGGTACCGGCACGGACGACGGTGGCGATCTCCCGGGCGATCGCGTGCACGACGTCCGGGTCGACGCCGAGTCCGCCACCACCGGCAAAGGCTTCACCGGACAGCTTGAGCAGCACCCGGCGGCGCGAGCCGGCCTTGGGGTCCTGCGCGGTCTCCTGCGTCTCCTGCATGGACTTCTCCTTTTTGCACCTACTGGCTCACAGGCGCGGGTGTGCGGATGCCCGGCCTGCGCGTACGCGAGAGGAGGCCACTGCCGCGGGAACCGGTTCGGTGTCCTGCACGGCAATGGCCTCCTCGTCGTTCATGGTGCCGACGCGGCCCGCCCGTGGACGGTTGGCACTGGGTGAGCCCGTTCGGCGTTCCGCCCGCCCTGGTCAACGGGCGGGGGCGGTTCCCAGCGTAAGGGTGCCGGGGACCAGGTGGAACGTGACTCAGGCGCCGACGCGGAAGCGGGCGAAGCGCTTGAGGGCGACGCCGTTCTCCTCGAGGACCTTGGCGACGGTCTTCTTGTTGTCCTTCGCGAAGGCCTGCTCCAGGACGGAGTTCTCCTTGACGAAGCCGGTGACGCGACCCTCGACGATCTTCGGCAGGGCAGCCTCGGGCTTGCCCTCCTCACGCGCGGTGGCCTCGGCGACGCGGCGCTCGTTCTCGAGGTCCTCGGCCGGGATCTCCTCGCGGGACAGGAACTTCGGCGCGAACGCGGCGATGTGCTGCGCGACGTCCTTCGCGACCTCGGCGTTCTCCTTGTCCAGCTCGACCAGGACGCCGACGGCCGGCGGCAGGTCGGGGCTGGTCTTGTGCAGGTAGACCGCGACGAAGCCGTCACCGTCGAACTGGGCGAAGCGACGGAAGACGATCTTCTCGCCCAGGGTCGCGTTGGCCTCGTCGACGAACTGCTGGACGGTCTTGCCGGCCTCGATCTCGGACGCCAGGGCGGCATCCAGGTCGGCCGGGGCGGTCTTGGCCACGTGAGCCGCGATCGCGTCGGCGACCTTGACGAAGTTGTCACCCTTGGCGACGAAGTCGGTCTCGCAGTTCAGCTCGACCAGAACGCCGGACTTCTTGTCCTCGGCGATCAGCGCGGCGACGGCGCCGTTGGAGGCGTCACGGCCCTCGCGCTTGGCAACGCCCTTCTGGCCCTTGATGCGCAGGAGCTCGACGGCCTTCTCGACGTTGCCCTCGGCCTCGTCCAGGGCCTTCTTGCAGTCCATCATGCCGGCGCCGGTGAGCTCACGGAGCTTCTTGACGTCCGCGGCGGTGAAGTTCGCCATGGTGTGAATCTCTTCTCGCGTCTCGCGTGTCTGCGTGGGGAGACGCCGGGACCGATGATTCGGTCCCGGCGCGGGAGAGAGGGGCACCTACCGGTGTCGTACCGGCGGGTGCCCCTCACCCTTGGTACGTCAGGCCTGCTCGGCCGGCGCCTCGGTGGCCTCAGCCTCAGCGGCGGGGGCCTCGACGGCCTCAGCCTCGGCGGCGGGGGCCTCAGCGGCCGGAGCCTCGGCGGCGGCGGGGGCCTCCTCGGCCTTCTTCTCGCCCTCGATGAGGTCCTTCTCCCAGTCGGCCAGCGGCTGGTCGGCGCCCGGCTCGGCCTTGACGTCGCCCTTGGCGACACCGGCGCGGGACTTCAGACCCTCAGCCACGGCGTCGGCGATCACGCGGGTCAGCAGGGTGACGGAGCGGATCGCGTCGTCGTTGCCCGGGATCTTGTAGTCGACCTCGTCGGGGTCACAGTTGGTGTCGAGGATGGCGACGACCGGGATGTTGAGCTTCCGGGCCTCGCCGACCGCGATGTGCTCCTTCTTGGTGTCCACGATCCACACGGCGCTGGGAACGCGCTGCATGTCGCGGATACCGCCGAGGGTCTTCTCCAGCTTGTCGTGCTCGCGCTGGAGGACCAGGAGCTCCTTCTTGGTGAGGCCGGAACCGGCCACGTCCGAGAAGTCCAGCTCGCCGAGCTCCTTCAGGCGCTGCAGGCGCTTGTAGACGGTCGAGAAGTTGGTCAGCATGCCGCCGAGCCAGCGCTGGTTCACGTAGGGCATGCCCACACGGGTGGCCTGCTCGGCGATGGCCTCCTGGGCCTGCTTCTTCGTGCCGACGAAGAGGACGCTGCCGCCGTGGGCAACGGTCTCCTTGATGAACTCGAAGGCGCGGTCGATGTAGTTCAGCGACTGCAGGAGGTCGATGATGTAGATGCCGTTGCGCTCCGTGATGATGAAGCGCTTCATCTTCGGGTTCCAACGGCGGGTCTGGTGACCGAAGTGGACGCCGCTCTCCAGCAGCTCCCGCATCGTGACGACGGCCATAGCCGTGCTCCTCAGGTGTTACGGCCCGGCGGTCGCGCAACGGACGGCGGGTTCGCGCGGTGGCGCTCCCCGCTCGCGCGGTGCGTCCGGCCGGGTCAGGCTCGGTTTGTCCGTGGCAGCCAGGTGACAGCCACGCCTGACGCCCCGAACGTGCCGAGCCGCTTGAACCCGCACGGTCCGGGGACCAGGCGGGCTCGGCGGACCGAGCGGCACTCGCACCTGGCGGAGGCAGCGGCCGGGCCGCGTCCGTCCACCGGTGGCGGGGCGTGCGAAGTCGACCCGGCGGACCGGGTCGCGTGTGAAGTGTACGGGAAGCGCCGCGGAGCGGGCGACTCCGCGACTGGCGGAGGCCCTGGACGGGCGGGTCCGCGCTGGCGGGAGCTGGGCGGAGGCCGAGGCGGGGCGGGGGCGGGGCGGCCGGGCCTTGGGAGTGCTGCTGCTGCGGTGCTTGTACACCGGATGGCGGCATCCGTACACCCGCTGGAGGGACGGGATCAGGCCACGAGGGCGGTTTGTCCACAGGAGTCCGGAAGTGGGTGGCGCCGGGGCGGCGGCGCAGCAAGCCTCGGGGCATGACCGCTCGCGCCGAATGCCCGGCTCCGCCCGCCGTCGGTCCGGCCTGCTCGGGGCCGGACCTGTTGAAGCTTGACCGATTGGGGCCGGGCCGGTTGAGGCTGGGCTCGTTTGGTGTGCTGCGGGGGCTGGTCGCCGTGCTGGCGGCACTGGTGCTGCTGGTCTCGGGCGGTGCGGGGCGGGGCGCCGCTCTCAGCGGGGGTGTCGGAGGTACTGGCGGGGGCGGAGTAGGTACTGGCGAGAGCGGCCGGACCGGTTCGGGCGGTGCGCGGGCCTGGCCGGTGGGCGGGCCCGGCGGGGTGCTCCGGCGGTTCGAGCCACCGGCCACGCCGTGGGCCGCCGGACACCGGGGAGTGGACCTCGCCGCCGCGCCCGGGGCGGAGGTGCGGACGGCTGCCGCCGGGGTGGTCACGTTCTCCGGGCTGGTGGCGGGGCGCCCGGTGGTGACCGTCACCCACCCCGGCTCGGGGTCACCCCCCTTGCGGACCACCTACCTGCCCGTCGCCGGCACCGCCCCGGTCGGCACCGAGGTACCCGCCGGACAGGTGATCGGGCGGCTCGCCCCCGACGGACGGCACTGCCCAGCACGGGACTGCCTGCACTGGGGGCTGCTGCGCGGCGGGCGCTACCTCGACCCGCTGGCCCTGTTCGGCGCGGGAGCGGCGCGGCTGCTGCCGCTGGGCGGCGCCGGGCGCACCTGATGAATTCAGATGAACCGAACGAACCAAACGGACCGGGCCGGACGGCGGCTCAGGCCCGGTCGAGGCCGTGCAGGGCCATGGCCACGGCGGCGTCCGCGATCAGTTCGGGGCGCTCGGCCGCACACCCGGCACGCTCCCCCGCGGCCACTTGCTCGGCCCGGCGCACGGCCGCCTCCACGACCCCTTGGAGCAACGCCGCAGCGAGCCGGGGCTGCGCGTGACCGAGATCCTCCAGGGCCCGGACGACCAGGCCGACCAGCTTGCCGTGCGCCGCCCGGATGCGCTCGCGCGCGGCCTCGTCGAGTTCGAGCGCGGAGATCGCCACCACCGCCCGGTGGCGCGGGTCTGCGGCCAACGCCAGCTGGCCACGGACATACGCCTCGATCCGGTCGGCCGCGCTGTCGCAGCTCTCCATCCCGGCCTCGATCTCGGCCGCCCAGAGCGGAAAGTCCACCTCGCAGAGCGCCTCGACCACGGCGGCCCGGGAGCGGAAGTACTCGTAGACCGAGGAGCGCGCCAGGGAGGTGCGCGCAGCGAGCGCAGGGAAGGTCAGCGCCTCCATGCCGCCCTCCGTGAGCAGGGTGCGGGCAGCGTCAAGGAGGGCTGCACGCTGCAGCTGGCGATGCTCGGCCACCGTGGCCGCTCGGATCTTCGGCACGCTCCCACTGTACGGAGCCCTACCTGCGGCCGGTACGGCGCCGCGCATTTGAGCGGGGAGCGAGAGCGCGCAGGCGTGCGGCGAGGCGTGCGAGCGGGCGCGCAACCCGGGGATCCGGCCCGGAGTAACGGCCCAGGGTTACAGCCGGGCAGGTGCGGCCGGGCAGGCGCGGCCCGGGATGCGGCCGGGCAGGCGCGGACCGGCAACGTGGCCGGGGTCGCGACCCGGAGGTCGGCCGGAACGGGACGGTCCCGGCCCGCGCTACCGGATGTCCGACAGCTTGGCGCGCAGCTGGAGGACGGACTTGGTGTGGATCTGGCTCACCCGGCTCTCCGTCACCCCCAGCACCTGGCCGATCTCGGCGAGGGTGAGGCCCTCGTAGTAGTAGAGCGTCACCACGGTCTTCTCCCGCTCGGGGAGGGTGTTGACCGCCTGGGCCAGCAGCCTGCGCAGCTCGCGGTCCTCGGCCACCTCAACCGGGTTGTCGGCACCGTGGTCCACCAGGGTGTCCATCAGGCTCAGCCGGTCGCCGCCCTCCCCCACCGGGTGCAGCAGTTCGTCCAGGGCCACCACGTTGGCCAGGGACAGCTGGCTGAAGATCGCGTGCAGATCCTCGATCGCGATACCCATCTCGGCCGCGACCTCGGGATCGTGCGGCGTACGGCGCAGCCGGGCCTCCAGCGTCGCGTACGTCCGCTCGACGGCCTTCGCCTTCTGCCGCACCGAGCGCGGGATCCAGTCCAGGGCACGCAGTTCGTCGATGATCGCGCCGCGGATCCGGCTGATCGCATAGGTCTCGAACTTGATGGCGCGGTCGATGTCGAACTTCTCGATCGCATCGATCAGCCCGAAGACCCCCGAGGAGACGAAGTCGGCCTGCTCGACGTTGGAGGGCAGGCCGACCCCGACCCGCCCCGCCACGTACTTGACGAGCGGCGAGTAGTGCAGGATCAGCTGCTCGCGCAGCCGCTGGTCGCCGGTCTCCTTGTAGGAGCGCCAGAGCTCTTCGAGCGCGGTGCGCCCCTGGGCTCCGGGGCCTGGACCGCCCGGCCCCGGTCCCTGCTCCGGGCCAGGCGGGGGGGTGCCGTCCGGCGGCAGGGCACCGGCAGCGATCGGGCGGGCTGCGCCGTCGCCGGTGGCGGCGCCGACCGCGTCGGCGGGCTGGCCCGGCACCGCCGTCGGCCGGCCGCCCTGGCGCGACAGGCCCCCCATTGTCCCCGTCGCCTTGGGCGGGAACTCAGTCACGGGGCGCCGCTCGGTCCGCGGCCCTCCCGAGGACCGGGCGCCACCGGTCACTCTGTGTCCGGGAATGTGTGTGGGCATGCGTTGGTCTGCGCCGTTCTGCCGAGTCATGTGCTGATAGGGAAGGCATGTGGAGCGTAGCGTGACCGACTCGCTGCAATGCGCTACCGCCACTCGGTCGTCCCCCGATCCGGTGGCGTTCACGTCACCGGATCCGGGCACGCGAACGGACGAACCGGATCAGCAGGTCAACCGGGCGCTCCCGACACTCCCTCCCCACGACACGGATGTGCGCTTCGTTCCGACCGTCACCTCCTCCGCACCAGGCGCCAGTACGCGCCGTGCCGCTCGACGTAACCGAGCGAGCCCAACTCGTAAAGCCGCTGCAGCACTTCGTCCGGCGGGAGTCCGGACTGCCGGGCCAACCGCTCGATCGGCGCGCCCTCCGCCGTCGCCGGGACGGCCTCCAGCACCCGGGCCACCGCTGGCTCCAGCAGATCCCGGGGCAGGACCGGGCCGCTGCGCTGCGGCGCCAGGTCGTCCCCGATCGCCCCGATCAGTTCGGCGATCTCGGCGGAGTCGGTGACCAGCGTGGCGCCGCCGCTGCGGATCAGGGCGTGCACCCCGGCCGAGAGTTCCGAGGTCACCGGGCCGGCGACGCCCATGGTGTGGCGGTTGAGGTCCCGCGCCCGTCTGGCCGTGCTCAGCGCGCCGCTGCGCATCGCCGCCTCAACCACCACCGTGCCCCGGGTGAGCGCCGCGATGACCCGGTTGCGGAGCACGAAGCGGAAGCGGTTCGGGTGTTCCCCGGGTGGGAGTTCACTGACCAGCAGTCCCTGGGCACCGATCCGCCGGATCAGTTCGGCGTTCCCTTTCGGGTAGGCCACGTCGACCCCACAGGCGAGCACCGCGATCGTCATCCCTCCGACGGAGAGCGCCCCTCGGTGGGCGGCCGCGTCGATCCCGTAGGCGGCTCCGGACACCACGACCCAACCTCGCTCGGCCAGTTGGGCCGACAGCTCCCCCGCGACGTGGGCGCCGTAGGCCGTGCAGGCTCGGGAGCCGACCATCGCCACCGAGCGGAGCGCGAGCAGCCGCAGCGAACCCGTGCCGGTCGTCCAGAGCCCGATCGGGCGCCCGTCGCCCAGATCGTCCAGTTGGCTGGGCCATTCCGTGTCCCCCGGAATGATGAAGCGTCCACCGACGGCTCGTACCCGTTCCAGGTCCTCGGCCGGGTCCAGACCGGGGAGTCTCGCCTGGTAGCCGGCCAGCCGGGGCCCGTCCAGCCCGGGGTGTGCGGGCACCGTCCCGTCACGGATCGCCCGGACGGCGTCGACTGCGGAGAGCTGACCGAGCCACCGGCCGACCACCGCGTCCCCGGGCTCGCTCAGCCGGCTGAGCACCGCGCGGGCGAGGCGCTCCGGATCGGGACCGGACTCGGACTCTGCCCGGCCGGGCGGCTGAAGGTGCGTCATCATCGGGTTCATGCCTCACCGCCCTCGTCCGCCCGATGCTGGTCGCGCTTCCCGGACCGCTTGGCGGAGCCGGACCGGGTGGATCGGCCAAGGGCATCGGGGCGGTCCGGCGGACCAGGGCTCTCCGGGTCAGGACAATCGGGACGATCGGGCTTCTCGAACCGGCCCAACCGGCTCTGCCCTTCGGGCGGCTCGTCGACCGGGCCGACGCGCTGGGCCGGGATGCCACCGAGTCGGCCGTAGACCCGCTCGGCCAGCGGCAGCCCCTGCTCGACGCCGGTGCGCAGGACCAGTGCGGTGCGGACGTCCCGCTGGTCCGGCCGGTCGCGACCGGCGAGGTCGGCGACCGTCCAGGCGACCCGGAGCACCCGGTCCAGGCCCCGGGCGGTCAGCAGCCCGCGCTCCAACTGGCGGGCGACATCGTTCAGTGCGCCGGGGGCGAGCTGCCAGCGGGTCCGCAGCTCGTGGCCCGGGACTTCCGCGTTGGTCCGCCACGGGGTGGTCGCCAGCCGGGCCGCTGCCCGTCCCCGCGCGGCCAGCACCCGGGCCGCGACGGTCTCGGTGTTCTCCGCCGTGATGTCCCGCTCCATGAGTTCGATCCTCGTCACCGGGGCGACCTGGACCTGGAGGTCGACCCGGTCCAGCAGCGGCCCGGAGAGCCGCCCCTGGTAGCGGCTGACCATCGCAGGGGTGCACTCGCACCCCTCACCCCGCCGTGAATGACGGCCGCACGGGCAGGGGTTGGCGGCCAGGCAGAGCAGGAACCTGGCCGGAAGCCGGAGTGAGCCGGCCGAGCGGGCGATCACCACCTCGCCCGACTCCAGTGGCTGGCGCAGCGAGTCGAGCACCCGGACCGGAAACTCCGGCGCCTCGTCCAGGAACAGCACGCCCCGGTGGGCCAGCGAGACCGCCCCCGGTCTCGGCAGGCCGCTGCCGCCGCCGACGATCGCCGGCATCGTCGTGGAGTGGTGCGGGGCGCAGTACGGCGCCGTGTCGATGAGCGGGCGCCCAACCGGGAGCAGCCCGGCCACCGAGTGCACGGCGGTGACCTCCAGAGCCTCCTTCTGGGTCAGTGGCGGGAGCAGCGAGGGCAGCCGCTCCGCCAGCATCGTCTTGCCCGCGCCCGGTGGGCCCTTGAGGTACAGGTGGTGACCGCCGGCAGCGGCGATCTCCAGGGCGCGCCGGGCCTCGTACTGTCCGGCCACGTCAGCCAGATCGAGGCGCGCCGCCTTGTCGTCGACCAGCCCTCGGACGCCGGCGCTGGGCAGCATCAGGCCGGCCATCAGCGGATCCGGCCGGCCGGCGATCGGGTCGGGCGGCTCCTCCGGCGCGGACGCGCCGGTCAGGACGGCGACCAGCTGCCGCAGGCTGCGGACGCCGATCACGGTCACGCCCGGGACGAGCGAGGCCTCGGGCGCGGTCTGCTCCGCGACCACGACCCGCTGGTATCCCGCGTCGGCCGCGGCCAGCACCGACGGCAGCACCCCGCGGACCGGCCGCACCCGGCCGTCCAGACCCAGTTCGCCGATGATCAGCAGCTCGGCGATGGAGGAGGGGTCGAGCCGTTCGGCCGCGGCCAGGACGGCGCAGGCCACCGCGAGGTCGAAGCCACTGCCGCTCTTGGGCACCGAGGCCGGGCTGAGCCCGACGGTCAGCTTGCGCTGCGGCCAGGCCTCACCGCTGTTGACCACGGCCGCGCGCACCCGGTCTCGGGCCTCGGACAGCGCCTTGTCGGGCAGGCCGACCAGGGTGAACGCCGCCACCCCGGGCTCCAGATCGGCCTGGACCTCGACGATCACTCCGTCGACGCCGACCAGCGCGACGGAACAGGTACGGGCGAAGGCCATCTCAGACCACCCCCCGCAGGTGGTCGACCAGGGCCGCACCCCGGGCCCGGTTGACCACGGCCACCAGGTCGATCCGCACGCCCCCGGGCGGAGCGGGCGGCCAGTGCGGGTCCGTGGGCCCGGGGTCGTACCCGGGACCGGCCAGCCGTGCGAAGTGGCCGGGCCAGCGCTCGGCCATCCAGCGCTCCGCCAGGCGTTGCAACCGGGCGGCCTTGGCCTGGCCGATGGCCTCGCTGGGTTGTTGGAAGCCCCGCTCGGAGCGGGTCTTCACCTCGCAGACCGCCACGGTGTCGCCGTCGAGGGCGACGATGTCCAACTCACCCTCGACACAGCGCCAGTTCCGGTCCAGGATGCGGAGCCCGGCCTCCGTGAGACGGCGGGCGGCGACCCGCTCGCCGTAGCGGCCGAGCCCGTTGTTGGTACTGCGACCGCCGGTACTGCGACCCGGGCCCGGCCCGGTGCCGTCCTTCGTGCCGTCCCGCACGGCTCCGGCCGCTGTGGCCGCTGAGGCCTGGTCCAGTACGGCCGCACCCGGTACGGCCTGGTCCTGCGTGATCGTGTTCTGCACGGTGACCACCTCCGACGTGGAGGTTGCACCGTCGCGCACGGCGAGGCCGGGAATTTCCGTTTCCCTGTGGATAACTCGGGCCTGTGGATAACTTTTGTCACCCGCAGGAGTGAGACGCCCCGATCGCGCGAAATTCCGCTGGACAACGCGGGTCCGAGCGGTCCAACGTCAGTTCCCGAAGCCGGACTCGTCCGAGGGCAGCTCCAGATCGCTCTTCGCGAGTTCCTCGATGTTCACGTCCTTGAAGGTCAGCACCCGGACCTTACGGACGAACCGGGCCGGCCGGTACATGTCCCAGACCCACGCATCCGCCATCGACACCTCGAAGAAGACCTCGCCCTGCACCGAGTGCACCTGCAACTCGTAGTCATTGGTGAGGTAGAACCGTCGCTCGGTCTCGATCACGTACTTGAACAGGCCGACGACGTCCCGGTACTCCCGGTAGAGCTTGAGCTCCATCTCGGTCTCGTACTTCTCGAGATCTTCGGCACTCATCCAGGCGTCCCCTCAACTTGTCACGTCCACCCATTGTGGACCACCGCACCCACGCTCAGAGCCGTACCGGGGCGACCGGCGGGCCCTCGGCCAGCAGTCGCTCCAGGAAGTCCGCCAATCCGACCGGGTAGACCGTGTCGGCGGTCCCCCTCAGCTCCTCGACCGTCCACCAGCGCGCCGCGAGCAGTTGGGCGTGTTCCTCCTCGCCCATCCCCGAGTGGTCGAGACCCGTCTCCGTGGTCCGGGCCAGATGGAACCACTGATCCTGCTCGTAACGCCGCCCCTGAAAGGAGAACGACACCGTGCCGTACGCCACCAAGGGCCCCAGGTCCACACCCCGCAGGCCGGTCTCCTCCGCGAGTTCCCGCGCGGCGGCCTCCCGCACGTCCTCCCCGGGCTCCAAGCCGCCGCCGGGCGTGAACCACCACGCCTCCCCCGGCGTCGCCGGGTCGGAGCCCAGGAAGAGAAGGATGCGGTCCTGCCCGTCCAGCAGCAGGATCCGCGCCGCCCTGCGCCGTTGTGCCGTCATGGCAGCGCTCCACGCTCCTTCCGTTCGCGTCGGTGGCGCTACCGATCCTGCCACCCGGCGCCGCCGTCCGGGGCGATGTTCGGCAGAGCGGCCCGGGCCGCGACGACCGCGATCAGGAGCTGCTCCCCCGGCTGAGCCGGCGGGCCAGGCCCGCCACCCCGCCCACCGCCGAAGTCACGAGGATCAGCGCCGCGCCCGCAACGGTCGCGAAGGCGGCCGGTTGCAGCGGCCCGGGCGCACCGGCCTTCGGTCCGGGAAGCCCGTCGAAGGCCGCGGTCCGGCCGAGGTCGCCCGTCCTGCCGAACGGCATCAGGGTGGCCTCGACCCTGGCCTCCACCGCGCCGGCCGGGACGGTCCCGCCGTCGACCTCCAGGTGGGTGCGGGAGTCGAGCGAGCCCAGCCGGTTGTCGCCGAGCAGGAACAGCCGCCCCGGCGGCACCGTGACGCTGAACGAGGAGCCTTGCGGGCCCTGCGCCGCGAGGTACGGCTCCTCCACCACCTGTCCGTCGACCGTCAGCCGGTGGTCGTTGCCGGTGGCCGCGACGGTGTCCCCGCCGACCGCGACCACGCGCTTGACCATGAGCTCGCCACCCCAGTCCTGGTCCCGGAAGACCACCACGTCCCCCCGGCCGACGGCCCCGCCGCCGATCTTCCGGGCGAGCACGGTGTCCCCGATCCGAAGCGTGGGGGACATCGAGGCGGTCGGGATGCTGTACGGCCGGTAGTCGATCGCGATCAAGGCGAAGCCGCCGATCATCAGCACCAGCCCGAGCGCGAGCGCGACGCCCTGCAGCACCGCCGCGGGCCGGCGGCCCGGACGGGCGGGCGAAGCCGGGTGGTCGGCCGTCTGCTCAACGACACCGCTCATCGAAACCGTCCACCTCTGGCCGACCGGAGAACACCAATGGCACGCCGGGGGCACCGGCAGAAAAGCCGACGGGCCGTGGCACGTCCGAGCAGATTACTCGTCGGTACCACGGCCCGCGCAAGGGCTGAGGAGAACCCGGTGGAGCTCAGGAGTCCTTCCGGCCGTCCCTCCGCTCCCGCACCCGACGCACCAGCGGAAGCAGCGCGACCGCGCCCACCGCGCCGGCCACGGGAGGCGCCAGAGGCGCGGCCGCCGCCAGGCCCTTCTGGTCGAAGGTGTTCGGCACCGAGAGCGTCGACCAGTGACCGACCGGCCAGGCCACGACGAAGGCCCGCCCGATCACGTTGCCCACCGGAACGGTGCCGCCACCCGGCTGGTCCATGTGGAAGCGGGAGTCCAGCGAGTCCGCGCGGTGGTCGCCCATCACCCAGATCCGGCCGTTGGGCACCTTCACCGGGTCGAACGGGTGGTCACCGCAGGGGGTGTTGCCCTGGTAGACGTACGGCTCGTTGAGCGCGACGCCGTTGACCTTCACCGGCCCGGTGCCCTGGCACTCGACGGTGTCCCCGCCGACCGCGATGACCCGCTTGATCAGGTCCTTCTCATTGGCCGACGGCATCAGACCGACGAAGCTGAGCACGTCCTGGACGCCCCGGACGAAGGAGTTGCTGCTCTGCGGGGTCGGCTCGTCGTTCAGCCAGCCACCCGGGTCGTGGAACACCACGACCTCACCGCGCTCGGGCTCCGCGCCGAACCAGGGGGTCAGCTTGTCCACCAGGACACGGTCACCGACCTGCAACGTGTTCTGCATCGACTCCGACGGAATGGAGAAGGCCTGGACGAAGAAGGTCTTGATCACTAGCGCCAGGACCAGCGCGATGCCGACCAGGATCGGCAGTTCCTTCCAGAAGGAACGCTGCTTGCGCTGCTTGCCGGGGGCCTGCGACTCCGACTGGTCCGCCGACTCGGCGTCGGGCCGGTGGGACTCCGAAGAGCCCCCGGTGGGGCCCTCCGTCCCGTCGCCATGTTCGTCGGCGGTCTGGGCCGCCGCGTCCTCGACCGAGGCCGAGGACGCACCGGACTCAGCGGACCGGGCCGCTCGACCGCCAGAGCCCTCGGGCTCGCCGGCACCTGAGCGGGCGCCGATCACCACATCCCCCACAACGTCTCCTCCCTGCTGTGCGGACGCCCGAGCGCCCGCGCTCACAGTGCCGCACAGCGGGCACCACGCTCACCACGACCATGGACGCTTCGGGACTGCCCATCACGGGCTCCCCTGACACCAGCACAGCCTCGACGCACGACCGGGACCTCCCGGCCGCACCTGCACTTCTCTATCACTCCAAGGCATCCGGCTCGCGGTCCCACGCGCGCGGCCCGGCCGCGAGACGCCCGGCCCGGCTCACTCAGGCGGCCGCCCTGACCGGCGAACGACGGCCGGAAAGATGCCCAACACACCCATAACGAGCGGAGGTTCCACCGGAACCGGCCCAACGCCCACGGATTCCGGCGCAGTTCCGCGCGCCTGCGGAGCCCGCGCCAACGAGGAGAGTGAACTCGGCACGTCAAGTTGATGGAGGCGGTCCAGCGGCCAGGCGTTCATGAAGGCCCGGCCGACCACACCGCTCAGCGGGATGGTCCCCTGCCCCGGGTTCCCCATGTGGAAGCGGGAGTCGGCGGACACGTCCCGGTGGTCGCCCATGACCCAGAGCCGACCCTGCGGCACCTGCACCTTGAAGGGCTGCCGGGACGGCGGGTTGGCGGGCGCGAGGTACGGCTCGTCCACCGGCGTGCCGTTGACGCTCAACCGCCCCTGCGCGTCGCAGCACTCCACGGTGTCCCCGCCGACGCCGATGACCCGTTTGATCAAGTCCTGCTCGCTGTCCGACGGCAGCAGCCCGACGAAGGTGAGGACCTGCTTGGCCGCCCCCAGCACCGGACCGTCGTCGGACGGCTTGTGGTCGCTCTCCAGCCAGCCGCCCGGATCCTTGAACACCACCACGTCGCCGCGCTGCGGCTCGCTGCCGAACCAGGGGGTCAGCTTGTCCACCAGCACCCGGTCCCCCACCTGGATGGTCTGCTCCATCGAGCCGGAGGGGATCACGAACACCTGGAGCAGGAAGGTCTTCATCACCAGCGCGACCAGCAGCGCCACCACGATGATCAGCGGGAACTCCCGCAGCAGCGACCGCTTGCGCCGCCGGGCCGCGCGTCGGGCGCTGCGGCGGCGATCGGCCCGGCCCCGGACGGGCAGCACCACGGCCGGGCCCGCACCCCCGGGGGAGGCGCCTCCTGGCCCGGCACCGTCAGATCCGGCACTCGCCGATCCGGCATCCGCGGGTCCGGCACCTGCTGATCCGGCGCCGACCGGTCCGCCGGCATCCGGCTCCGGGCCCGGGCGGTCCGCCAGCCGGTCCCTGCCTCTGCTACCCCTGCTCCCCACGACCGCCCGTTCCCGCAGTCGCGGCGAAGGCCGCGGGCCGGTCAAGGCCGGTCAAGCGCGAGAACGGGTAGACCACCCAATCCGCCCGGCCGATCACCCTGCTCTCGGGCACGAAGCCGCCGCCGGGCTCGCCGAGGTGGTCGCGCGAGTCACGGGAGGCGCTGCGGTGGTCCCCCATCACCCAGAGCTTGCCGGTCGGCACCACCACGTCGAAGGCCACGCTCGACGGCTGGTCCCCCGGGGCCAGGTAGGAGGACTCGTCGATCGGCACCCCGTTGACGGTGATCGGCCTGCCCGGGCCGGTGCTGGTCACCCGGTCCCCGCCGACGCCGATCACCCGTTTGACGTAGACCGTGTTCCCAGCCGGGGCCAGCCCGAGGTCCCGGCCGAGCGAGCTCAGCCCGTCCCGGAAGCCGGTCGGCCCGCCCGACTCCGGAAGGAAGGAGCCCGTCCCGTCGAAGACCACGACGTCGCCCCGCTGGGGGTGGCCGCCGAAGGCGTAGGCGAGCTGGTTCGCGATCAGCCGGTCGCCCGGACGCAGGGTCTCCTCCATCGACCCGGACGGCACCGAGAACGGGCGCGCGACGAAGGCGTTCACCAGCAGCAGGGCCAGCAGGCAGATCCCCACGAGCAGCAACAGGTCCCGCGAGCGCGAGTGGCCCGGCTCCTCATCCCCCGGTCCGCTCTCATCCCCCCGTGCGCTCTCACCCTCTGGCGCGTTCTCACCCTCTGGCGCGTTCTCGTCCTCGGACGCGACCTCGCCCTCCGGCGCACCCCCGGCGTCCGCCCGCGGATCCCCACCGGGGCCGGATCCCTCCCCGCCGGGCCCCGGGACGACCCCGGAAACGAGCGGGGGGGGGGGCGCGGCGCCGGGCGGGGGGGGCGCGGCGCGGGGCCGCCCGCCCCGGCGGGCGGGCGGGGCTCTTGGTGGGGCCGCGGGGGGCCGGGGGGGGGGCCGGGCCGGCCCCCCCCCCCCCGCGGCCCGCGG